>NZ_JBLXXV010000007.1:0-100757 GCF_048512995.1 Rothia sp. P6271
CTCTGCAACTTGAAAAACGTAGACACCGGTCACATTTTCAGAAAAAGATTCCCCTAAAAAGAACAAAACTGCTAGTCAAGAGTGATATTTAGAAGTAAGAAAATAAAATTGTGATACAAAACAGCAATCACCGTCACTCTAAAAAGATAAAATCGATTCTAGGAAACCACTCATACAACAGCACTAAAGCATCACAGAAAGCCCAGAAATATTATGAACACCTTCATTGCCATCGACTTTGAAACTGCCAACGAACAACGTAAATCAGCATGCTCCATCGGTATGGTCAAATTTACGACCAACGGAGAAGTCCTCAACACCTACTACACCCTCATCAAACCTCACCCCGAGGTACGATACTTCAACCCTATTAACAGCTGGGTTCACGGAATCACCGAAAAAGACATCGAAGACGCACCAGAATGGTCAGATATCGCAAAAGAAGTTGCTCAGTTCATTGGAGAGCATCCTATCGTTGCACACAACATGGCCTTCGACGGATATGTACTCTCTGACCTCAATCGTCTATACCAACAAAAACCAATCGAGAACCGACGATTCTGCACCCTACGCCTAGCCCGCAAAATTCTTGCATCCGAGATAGAACGTAAAAGCCTCGATAACGTCTACTACTATTATTTCCCCAACGAAGAATTCACACACCACCAAGCTATTTCAGATGCTATAGCCTGCGCCAAAATATTTGTTCGTATGCAGGAAGACTACCCATATGAACAAATCCAAGAGCTCTGCCCTCCAACACAAAATAATAGAAGCGGAAGTCTACAACGCCCAGGCCTCTATGCAGAACAGCTCTCAGCTCAAGAACTCATCGAAAGATATGGACAAACCCCCTGTTTAGAAGGAGAACGCATTGCTATAACAGGAACACTCAAACACGGCCAACGTAGTGCAGTGCAAGAACTTATCACCGTTCTCGGAGCAACAGCAGAAAAAAGCCTCACGAAGAAAACAACATTACTCATCGTCGGAATACCCAGCCCCCAGCACGAAAAAGCAAACTCCAATGCATCACGAAAGCTACTTAAAGCCACTGCCCTCAAAGAAGCAGGCTCACCAATACAAGTTCTCAGCGAAGAAGAATTCTTCAACAGGATTACACCATAGACCTTAAAAATTTATAAAAACCATAGTAGATTAGGGGACAAGCACAAAGAAGGGGGTAGCCCACTATGAACCAGAACAAACACAACCCGTGGCAAAGAACGAACCCGTGGCAAAAGACATCTGTAGCTATCGCATTTCTACTCTTTGGTCTTGCCCTATGCATCGGAAACTTCAACGCAAAATACTACGTCATCTACCAAAACTACTACCTCGGCATCTTCCTGATTATCCTTGGAATCATCACAGCACTACAAGCGGTACAAGCATTCCAAAGAAAAAGAACAAAGAAAACGACAAACACCATCATCAGTCGTATCAGCGGACTCTCCCCCAGTAAAATCATCTGGCCATTCGTCTGTTTCCTCATCGGCATAACGCTCTTCTCACAAGACGTCGACATGACCTTTGCTAAAATCCCACAGAATACCTTTACCGGAGCAGTTTTCATTGCACTACCGTTTATTGCGATGATTCCAACTGTTTTCTTCTATATCCTCGATGTCGTTTACCAGAACACCAAGAAAAAATCATAGCCCCATACATCAGTCAGGCCCTCCCCTAGAAAACTAGAGGAGGGCCTGACTGTATATCAAGAACCTAACGAGTTACCTCAATAACCGCCATATTCTTCTTGCCACGGCGAATCAGCGCATACCGACCAAACAACAAATCATCAAGAGAAATCGCAGCGTCTTCGCCTTGAACCTTCACGTTATTAATCGAAGCGCCACCCTCTTTAAGGGTACGCCGCGCAGCAGATTTAGACTCAGATAAGCCACTCTCACATAAAACGTTAACCATATCTAGACCGTCAACGTTCACACACGCACGAGGAAGCTCAGCAGTAGCAGCGACAAGAGTATCCTCATCTAAATCAGAGAAAGAACCCTTCCCAAAAAGAGCCTCAGACGCAGCAATAACTTTCTGAGTTGCTTCAACACCATGCACTAACGACGTCACATCAAATGCCAGAGTCTTCTGCGCCAAACGCTTATGAGGTTCCTGCTCAACAGCAACACTCAGTTGTTCAATCTCCTCACGAGTTTTAAACGTAAAGACTTTCAAACGATCCAAAACATCAGCGTCAGCAGTATTCAGCCAGAACTGGTAGAACGCATATGGAGAGCACATCTGAGCGTCCAACCAAATCGCGTTACCCTCAGACTTACCAAACTTCGTACCATCAGAGTTCGTAATCAACGGAGTACCGATAGCATGTACACTCTTGCCCTCCGTCTTACGAATCAGCTCCGTACCAGAAGTCAAATTACCCCACTGATCAGAACCACCAGTTTGCAAAGTGCACCCATACCGACGATTTAGCTCAAGGAAATCATTACCCTGAAGCACCTGATACGAGAACTCCGTATAAGAAATACCCTCATCAGAGTTCAGACGTTTCGCAACAATCTCTTTCTTCACCATCGTGCCAACGCGGAAATTCTTACCAATCTCACGCAAAAAATCAATAGCAGAAAGCTCTGAAGTCCACTCAAGATTATTTACCATCTGAGCAGCATTCTCGCCCTCAAAATCTAAGAAACGCTCAATCTGAGAACGAAGCTTGCTCACCCAACTAGCTACAACATCACGAGAGTTTAAAACACGCTCAGAAGTCTGGCGAGGATCACCAATCAGCCCCGTTGCACCACCCACCAAGCCTAAAGGCTTATGTCCAGCAAGCTGCAAACGACGCATCAACAACAGTTGAACCAAATGCCCCAAATGCAAGGATGCTGCAGTCGGATCATAACCCGTATAAAAAGTAAGAGTCTGCTCTGAAAGAGCCTTCTCTAACGCTTGCTCATCAGTACTCACATGTACTAAACCGCGCCATTTAAGCTCCTGCCAGATGTTCTCAAAAGAATCATCATTACGTTGCTGCTCTAGAATACTCACAGACATACTTACTCCTTCTTACGGTTCTCCCGACAAACCTATTGTTCCAAAAACTCAAGATACTGTCTCTAGTGTATCGGCAAAAACATTACAAAACATGCCCAAACTATCACGAGGCACGTTCAACGCTATACGACGGTTACTCTAACCCCGCAGGGAATTCTTCAGCACCAACCATATACAAACGCTGAGTTGGACGAGTCATCGCAACATACAAATCGCCAATAGCACCGTGAGAAGCTCGAATAACAGCCTGAGGCTCAACAACAATCACCACATCAAACTCCAAACCTTTAGACTCCCACGGTGTCAATACCAGAATCTGACGTTCTAAAGCCGTCATAGACGTTCCCAAACGTTCACGATGTTGCTCTGCCACAGCCTGAACAACCTGAGCATAATGTTCATCGGTAACAATCACACCAATGAGACCGCCACCGTTATCAACTTCAGCCGTAATACATTCCAACACCTTCTGACACAAAGACTCAGAAGATACACGATGCAAAATAGGCGCCCACTGTCCCTGACGAACAGCACGAGGAGCATCCACCTGACGCCCCGCAGCCTGAGCAACAGCAACCGCAGCTTGAGCAATCTGTGCCGGAGTACGATAGTTCACCGTTAACGTCTCCAACGTCATACGATCCCCCACGAAAGGTTCCAACGCCTGCTCCCATGACGAAGCGCTCTCCGCAGAAGAAGCCTGAGCAATATCCCCAACAATCGTCATAGACTTCATGGGACAACGGCGGAACAATACTCGCCACTGCATCGGAGTCAGCTCCTGAGCCTCATCCACCACAATATGCCCATACGCCCATGTACGATCAGCATATGCAGCCTGAGCAGCGCTCATACGTTCAGGAGCCACCGCATAAGAATCAGCTAATTGTTCAGCAGTAATAACGCCCTCAACGCCATAATCAGAAAGTTGAGCATGAACATTTTCAAGAGTCTTCTTCGCATTCTCAAGGTTAGAAAGATGCTCCAACCGTGCACGAGCAGCAGCCGAAGCACCAACAACTTTCTCAAAATCACCCAAAAGCTCAGCCGCCTCATCTAGAAGAGGTACATCAGCTTCAGTCAGGGGGGCATCCCAGCTCCGTGCCAATAGTTGACGTTCATCAGCAGTAAACTCAGATAACGCAGAATCACGATAATGAGGTTTTGCAAAAAGCGAGCGCACCAAAGTCTCAGCGGATAACGGCATCCACGCAAGATTCAGTGCTTTACGCACATCCATAGAAGAACGAATATCCTCTTCTAGATAAGGACGTTCGAGGCTCTGCCCAGACGAAGAATCAAGTTGTTCTTGAAGCTGTTGAGTCAGCTCACGAATCAAAATCTTGACGAAGGTTTCACGTGCCTCATTATGAGGTTTTCCCGTAGAACGGGCACGATCACGTGCAGAACGAACCATACGAGGAGTCAGCTTTAACTGGTTCGAACCGACCTTCAAAAATTCTGTTTTTTCGAGGGTTTTCTGGCGGTCGCGTACAGCACGTTTAATCACTTCAACCATACGTAAATCGCCCTTAAGCTGATGAATTTTAAGGTCTTTCTCCGCAACAGCACGTACTCCGGGGAATAACGTTGCTAGAGAGGACATCACCACTCCAGTTTCGCCAAGAGAAGGTAGCACACGGTCGATGTACCACATAAAAGAAGCACTTGGCCCAATGACGAGAACACCAGCATTATTCAGGCGCTCGCGGAAGGTGTATAGCAGGTATGCGGCACGGTGCAAAGCGACTGCTGTTTTACCCGTGCCGGGTCCGCCTTGAACGACTCGAACTCCTGGCAAATCTGCACGAATAATACGGTCTTGTTCCGATTGGATAGTTGCTACGATATCGCCCATGCGCCCGGTACGTTTTCTGTTCAAAGCTGCTAATAGTGCACCTTCTCCGTGTAAAGCGCTCTCATCTTCGAGTAAGGAGGCGTCGAGGATGTCGTCTTCAATAGCTGTTACTTCACGACGTTCAAGGGTAAGGTGCCGTCGACGGCGCACACCGTTCCTATCGAAAGCGGTAGCTTGGTAAAAGGTGCCAGCTTCTGGGGCACGCCAGTCGGTGAGAAGTCTTTGATAATCTGCCGAAGCTATGCCGATACGACCAATGTAGTGGGTTTTGTCATCGTCGAAGTCTAAACGTCCAAAAGCTAAACGGTGGTCTACAGCGTTAAGCTGAGCCAGCCGCTCTTCATAATGTCTGGCGTAGGCGTCACGTTCTGAACGGTTCTGATGATTACCAGCCTCTTGGTTAAGGTGAACATCAGAGATTTTCTGTTCAGTTTCAGCGCGCATCTCATCTAAGCGTTGATACAGTTTTTTGACATAGGCACGTTCAAGGTTAAGCGCCCGCGTGTAAGTTTCGTCGTTCCTCTGCTGAGCCGTAGACGTTGAAGGTTCGTTGAGGTTCTCGGTCATGCGTATTCTTTCTTTCGTTCAGAGGTGGCAGAACATCTTTAAGATGAGGACTCTTTAATTCGCTATGCCTATGCAGTATTAAACCGTTTTTGTTGAGCTACTACTCTAGTGGAAATGGAAAGAGGAATAAGTTGTGTGTCGCTGTTTTACACAACTTACTCCTCCTTCAAGATTTTGGTCGGTCACCTTTTATTCGGTCACGGTGCTCAGCGCTTCGATGGTGTAGTTTCCGATAGCTTCGCGTCCGCCAAGTCCGTCGAGTTCAAGAAGGACGCCGATACCAGCAACTTTAAGTTGGGCTTGTTCCATTAAGAATGCGGCAGCAGCAAGAGTTCCGCCGGTTGCAAGCAGATCGTCGACGATGAGTACACGCGTTCCTGCAGGAATATCGTCACGGTGAATTTCGATAGCCGCGGAGCCGTATTCGAGTTCGTATTCTTTAGTGAAGGTATCTCGAGGCAGTTTTCCTGCTTTACGTACTGTCATCACTCCGGTACCTGCGGCGTATGCGATAGCAGATGCCATAAGGAATCCACGAGCTTCAACGCCTGCAACGATGTCGAAGGTTCCTTTGAAACGATGAACGAGTTCGTCGATGGAACGTTTGAACACTTCGGGGTGAGCGAAAAGCGTTGTGACGTCGTAGAAAAGAATACCTTCTTTAGGGTAGTCCGGTATTTGTGCGCATGCGGCGGGAATTAACTCGTCGATGGGCATATCGGCAGATACATTCTGATGCATGAGTGATGTAAACCTTACGTGCCGTATGATGGCGGCGTTTATAACAGTAGAAAGTCCGTAGGAGATTATACGCCAAAAATCTGAGTGATACTGAGTAGTTTTAAAATACCTTGTTCAAGAAACAACACAGTATACCCTTCTTAGGAGTTCGTCCAAGGCTCGACCAGAGGTTTTCGTGAAGCAAAATTTCGCTGTTCGTTCAACACTTCAAGAAGTTTTTGACGTTGTTTAGCAACGGCTTCTGGTGCAGTTCCGCCTTGAGTCTTTCGAGAGGTGAGGGAGCCTTCTAGTGTGAGTATCTCATGTACGCCGGAGCTCAGGTGAGGAGAAATATTGAGATAGTCTTCTTCGCTTAACTCCCATAACTCGCATTGATTCTTTTCACAGTGTTGGACGACTTCGCCTGTTATTTCGTGGGCTTCTCGGAAGGGGACGCCTTCACGGACAAGCCACTCGGCGATGTCGGTGGCTAACGCAAAACCTTTCGGGGCGAGGGATCTCATGCGTTCCGTGTTGAATATCAGTGTTCCGACCATGCCGGCAATAGCAGGTAAGAGAAGGTGGAGCTGGTCGATAGCGTCGAAAAGGGGTTCTTTATCTTCTTGTAGGTCTCTATTGTAGGCAAGCGGTAACGCTTTAAGTGTCGCTAAGAGACCGGTGAGATCGCCAATGATACGACCTGTTTTGCCACGAGCAAGTTCTGCGATATCGGGGTTCTTCTTTTGAGGCATGATGGAGGACCCTGTTGAAAAGGCGTCATCGAGGGTGACGAAAGAAAATTCTTGGGTTGACCAGAGGATGATTTCTTCACATAGACGGGATAGGTCAATAGCTGTCATGGAAGCAATCCATAAAAATTCAGCGTAAACGTCACGTGAGGCCGTTGCGTCAAGAGAGTTATAGCTTGCTGAGCTAAACCCGAGTTCTTGTGCGATGGATTCTGGGTCAAGCTCTAAAGAGGAACCTGCTAATGCGCCAGCCCCATAGGGTGAGACGGCTGCTCTGCGATCCCAGTCTTGGAAACGTTCAAGATTTCGGCTAAGAGCCCAAGCATGAGCGTAGAGATGGTGAGATAAGAGGATAGGTTGTGCGTGTTGTAGGTGGGTACGTCCAGGCATAGGGGCGTAGGGGTGTTGTTCCCCTTGGTAAAGCAGAGCGTCGATAACTTCGAGGAGTTTGCGGGCAAGGGCAGCTGCACTATCTCGTAAGTACATTTTGCCAAGTGTTGCGATTTGGTCGTTGCGGGAACGTCCGGCACGAAGTTTTCCTCCGAGTTGTTTGCCGGCACGGTCTAGTAGCCCTTGTTCGAGGGAACCATGAACGTCTTCGTGGTGTTCTGCGGGGGTGTAAGTTCCTTCCCGAACATCTTTTTCGAGCGTGTTTAAGGCGGTGAGCATCTGTTCTAGTTCTGTGTCGTTGAGCAGATGTGCACGGTGTAGTACGCGGGCGTGTGCTCGAGATCCAGCGATATCGTAGGGTGCTAGACGCCAATCAAAATGAGTTGATTTAGACAGTGCGGCAAGGGAATCGGCTGGGCCTGAGGCGAATCGGCCTCCCCAGAGCGAACCAGAATTTGTGCCGTTCGAAGGTGCTGAAGACATAAGTTTGAACCTTGGTAGAGGGATGTAGGTGTGCGGTGTTAGGGGTTGAGGCGTTGATTTCGTGCGGAGGCGACTTTTGAGGACAGACCAAAGATTTCGATAAACCCGCGTGCGTGCGATTGGTTGAAGGAGTCGCCTTCATCGTAGGTTGCGAGGTTGAAGTCGTAGAGAGAGCTTGTGGAGCGTCGTCCGGTGACGACTGCTCGTCCGGCGTGTAGGTCCATACGGATCTCTCCGTTGACCATCTGTTGGGTGTCTTGGATGAAGGCGTCAAGAGATTTTTTTAGAGGGGAGAACCATTGTCCGTCATAGACGAGTTCACTCCAGCGTTGGCCAACAATTTTTTTGAAGCGTGCTTGTTCACGTTCGATGGTGACGTTTTCAAGTTCTTGATGAGCTGCAATAAGCGCCATGGCCCCGGGTGCTTCGTAGATTTCTCGAGATTTGATGCCAACGAGTCGGTCTTCTACGATGTCGATTCGTCCGATGCCTTGCGCTCCTGCTCGGCGGTTCATTTCGGTGATGGCTTCTAGCGGTGTTACGGGTTTTTCGTCGATAGCGGTGGGGATTCCATGTTTGAAAGTTACGGTGCAGGTATCTGGTGCTGGGGAGAATGTGGGGTCGTCGGTGTAGTCGTAGACATCTTTGGTCGGTGCGTTCCAGATGTCTTCGAGGAACCCTGTTTCTACAGCTCGACCCCAGACGTTTTGGTCGATGGAGAATGGGTTTTTCTTAGTGGTAACGATAGGTAGGTTGTTGTGTTCTGCGTAGCTGATAGCTTTTTCTCGTGTGAGGGCAAGGTCGCGTACTGGTGCGATACAGGTGAGTTCTGGTCCGAGGGTTTGAATACCTACTTCGAAACGGACTTGGTCGTTTCCTTTTCCTGTGCAACCGTGGGCAACGGTGGTTGCGTTGAATTTTTGGGCGGCTTGTACAAGGTGTTTGACGATGACGGGACGAGATAGTGCTGAGACTAGAGGGTAAGCGTCCATGTAGAGGGCGTTTGCTGCGAGTGCGGGCATGCAGTATTCAGTGGCGAATTCTTCGCGGGCGTCCGCGATGTAGGCTTCGACGGCTCCGCAGTCTAGTGCTCGTTGGCGGATGGTTTCGAGGTCTTCTCCGCCTTGTCCTACATCTACGGCTACGGCGATGACTTCTGCTCCGGTTGCTTCTGCAATCCAGCCGATGGCTACAGATGTGTCTAGTCCGCCAGAGTATGCTAGGACGACGCGTTCTTTCATGGGGTGTTCCTTTGTTTTGTCGGTGGTGAAGTGGGTTTGTTCACTATCAACAAGTATGAATAATTATCTATAAATATGCAAACCTATGGATAATATTTCTTCAAAGGTCTTTTAATAAGCTATTGACGCAGCTCACGCTTGAGAACTTTTCCAGTAGCACCTAAAGGCAATGAGTCAACAACCCGATAATGACGAGGACGTTTATACACAGCAAGTTGTTGGCTACACAAATGCTCAACTTCCTCACAAAGAACCTCTTGTTCATCCTGAGAGCAACGCTGACGAGGAAGGATAAAAGCATAAATCTCCTCCCCCACACGTACATCTTTTCGCCCTACAACAGCAACCATGCGCACCCGAGGGTGCGCAGCAATAACATCTTCAATCTCTCGAGGGTACACAGAATATCCGTGACGTAAAATCATGTCTTTGAGTCGATCAACAATAAAAATGTTCCCCTGCTCATCGATAGTTGCCACATCCCCCGTTGCTAACCACCCCTCAGAGAGCACCTGAGAAGTTGCCTCAACATTATTCCAGTACCCCAGCATCACATTAGGCCCACTGACCCACAGCTGCCCAGGAACCCCCACGGGGAGCAGCTCTCCAGAGTTATCACGCACTTGCACTTGAATACCCGTCAATGCCGTCCCAACAGAACCAATAACAGGCGGGCGAGAAGGCTGATTAAAAGAGACAACCGGAGAAGCTTCAGATAAGCCGTATCCTTCAAGGATGTGACAGCCAACCAGCTGATAAAAATCGGTATGAGTTGACGCGAGTAAAGGAGAACCGCCAGAAATTCCATAACGAATATTCCCCATTAACGCCGAAGATTCTTGCCCCTCTAAAGTTGCAGATATTGCAGCATACATCGACGGCACCGCAGCAATAATACTCACCTTAGCTTGAACACATAACTCGATAGCAGACTCAGCAGTAAAACGTGGCAGCAAAGCAACCGAAGCACCTGCTGCAAAAACAGCGTTCATCGAAACTGTTTGCCCAAAAGAATGGAAAAGCGGTAGCCCCCCGAAGAAAACATCTTCTGCAGTGTAATCAAAGAATTCTGCCACCGTCATAGCGTTTGATAAAAGATTGTGATGGGTCAAAATAGCACCCTTGGGTTTTCCCGTAGTACCGGAGGTATAGAGAATGACGGCAGGATGTTGAGGTGAAACCTGCACTAATTCAACAGCGACATCTTCTAAGGTAGCTATGCCCATATCCGAAGGACTCACAAAAGCCTGAGCATCTACAATGTGCTGTTGCACCCCGGCAAAGGAGACCTGTTCCGTTACGACCCGAGACCCTTCCCATGCGATCAGCAACTGCGCGCCAGAGTCTTCTAGGTGATATTGCACTTCACGCTCTGAAAGTAAAGGATTTAGCGGAATACACACTGCTCCCAGAGAGATAATCGCATAATAGTACACCGGCATTGCCACAATATTAGGCAAGCAAAGCGCCACTGGAGTCTGATACCCCACTCCAAGCTCTCGTAGTTCTATTTGAGCGCGAACCACTCGTTCTTGTAATTGACGGTAGCTCAGAACAGTACCTTGATATAGCAACGCATGACGGTCAAGGTGAGTATGAGAGAGAAGAAGATTTGCTACATTACAAGGGTTTTCGAGGGAGGTTGTCACGTTGTGTTCTATTCATTGTAGGCTTTGGGTACGTTCTCATATTAGTGCACGTCAAGTTCTCAGGAGAAGAGCGACAGCAACCTCAGCTTTTGAAGATTGCGTAAGGTTTCGTTCAGAAGAAGTTTGCTTTATTCGGAAGCGCAAATCTGTTATTATGATTTACTCACAATAACACAGGAGATTCTTATGACTGAACTAACCCCCGCAGAAATTGACCTACTCAACCGAGTTTTTGACCTCGCACGAGAAGGAAATACCGAAGAACTAGAACCACTACTTAACCAAGGTATTCCCGCAAACCTCACCAACTCCCAAGGCGACACCCTGCTCATCCTTGCAAGCTACCACCAGCAGCTCAACGTCGTTGAACTATTACTCAAACACCAAGCAGACGTTAACCGCCTCAACGACAGAGGACAAACCGCGTTACTGTGCGCAGTATTTAAAAATAGCCAAGAGATCGCACAACGACTTCTCAACGCAGGAGCAGATTTAAGCATCGGCGTACAACACCCACTCGAAGTTGCTCAGTTCTTCCAGCTCACAGAAATGCAACAGCTCATCGAAGAACACCAGAAACAGGGCTAAGCTGCCCACTCCAAAAATTTTTGAGCCATCTGTTCCCCACCAAGAGGGTCACGAGTAATCACCATAACAGTATCGTCACCAGCGATAGTACCAAGAATAGGTTCAATACTCGCTTGATCAATAGCAGACGCCATAAATTGTGCAGCACCTGGAGGAGTCCGAAGAATAACTAAATTCGCAGAGGCTTCAGCAGTGATGAGAAGTTCCTTAAACAAAGAAATCATGCGCGCATCAACACCGTCTGCAGATGAACGGCGAACGGGATGATGAGGAACCGCGTAAATTAATCCGGACTTCTCATCACGCACACGCTCCGCGCCAATCTCAACAAGATCACGGGATAAGGTAGCTTGCGTTACTTTGACCCCATCGTCGACGAGTAATTGCGCTAACTCAGCCTGGGAACGAACATGATGTTTTTGCAATAAATCAACAATTCGAGCTTGACGAGCTGTTTTCGTCGAGGGGATAGACATTCTCTTCATTCTCTTTCTCAGCAAAGCAATCTGCTAGTTAGTCTAGTCCCGCAACATCACAGAATAAGAAAACTAGACTGCTGTACATCTTCTACAGCACACACCGATTATATGAGTATTTTTACGATATTTATACACTTATAGGAAAAATACACGAATACTTCCTAAAGAGTATGCAAAAAATGCTCCATAGTAAGCATCTATATAAGCATAAACATACTCTTTAACGGATAGCATAAACCGGCAAAAAAGAAGCCTCTTACGAGATGTACCATCATCGCAAAAGGCTTCTTCTTACCAAAACTCAAAAGTTCCGTGACACAAGACTAATACTCGTTATCATCCATCACAGAACGACGACGATTAATCTTCACCGACACAAAAATACCACCAGCAAAAATCACAAAAGCACCAATGATATACGCCCAACCAGTAAGCTGTTCAGAAAATACCACATCAGCAGTAATCGGCTTCAACGTACCTTGAGCGCCAGTACGAATAACCTCAATAGAATTATCCTTCGTCTTCGCCAACAAGGCATCTACCTCTTGAGGGAAATCTGCTCGAACACGACCAACGTCAGAACCACGGAACTCAACCATCTCACCAGCGTGAACAGTCAGAGGATCCCCCAAGTCAGAAATAAATAACTTGTTATCAAGTTGCTGATCCACCGGCAATTTACCGCTATAAATCGCAACATTGTCTTTTGTCTTCAAATCAGGAGTCAGATCCTTATAGGTTCCAGTCAATACCCACGTACGATCTTCATAACCAGAGTGGAAAGATGCAGCAGACAACGAACGTTCCCCTTGGATACCCAAAAATACCGAAGAAATAATCGCAAGGATAATAATTCCGACGGTTAGCCAACGGCTACGGTGATCAACAACCTCATCATCATAATCTTCAGCCTTATCAAAGCCAAAAAAAGAATCGTTGTCGGGTTCTTCAGTCACGATATTATCTCCCGATGTTTTAGATAGTTTTCTCTCACTGAGGATAAGACACCATTGTACGTGTACTTCTCAAAAAGCCCCGTTAGATAACAACTAGAGTCCCCTGATTTCCTCAGAGATTTCTGATTTTTTCATTCTTCACGATAAACCTCATAAACTCCTGAAAAAATGGTGCTGACACCAGCACAAACTAGCATCAGCACCACAAACACCACCATGGATGCGCGTTAGAACAAACTACTCTTAGACACGAGGCACAGCACCAAAACGTTCTACTGCTACGGCCACAGCAGCCTCACGAGAAGCACTCGCTTCTTCAGCTGTCAGAGTACGGTCTGAAGCTCTAAAACGTAAAGCAAAAGCCACAGATTTCTTACCCTCAGGAATACCCTCACCGCGGTAATCATCAAAGATTCGTAAATCTTCTAGAAGTTCACCAGCGCCTTCAGATAAAGCCAGAGCCACATCAGCAGCGGGGACCTCGACATCAACTAATAATGCAACATCCTGCGTAGCTGCTGGGTACCCAAAAATGCTATAAGCCTCAACGACTTCAGCTTTATCCTCAAGCAATGCCGAGAAATTAATCTCAAAAGCACAAGTACGTTCAGGAAGATCGTGCTCTTTCAGTAGCTGTGGATGGAGCTCTCCTGCATAACCAATTACCGCACCAGAAGAATCAGAAAGTACAGCGGTACGGCCGGGATGGAAAGCCTGATGAGTCCCCTGAGCAAGTTTGAACTCTGCACCGGCGACATCAGCAATCAATCCCACAGCATCTAATGTGTCACGCCAATCATAAGCGCGAGCAGACGTACCAGGCATCTGTTCATGTTCATCACCACAGAATACACCAGAAATATACCGCGGTTGGTGAGGAATACCCGCATTCAAATCAGCAATAACCTCATCAGAAGGACGCTTCCCCAAACCAGGAATACTCTCCGAACCATGCTGAGTTGAAGGAACAAAAATATGCCCCGTCTCATAAAGAGCAAGGTTGCGGAACCCACGGGAAATATTACGTTTAAGAACGTCCATCAGCCCTGGAAGCAAAGACCGGCGAAGAAAACCTTGAGCCTCTGAAATCGGGTTAGCAAGCTGAATAGAGGCTACAACGTCACCGGCAACAGGCTGAGCCCACACGTTATTTGCTTGAGCAGAGACGAAAGGATAAGCGTACACTTCAGTCATCCCGCTTGAAGCAAGCGCGTCAAGAACACGACGGCGAGTCATCTGCTCAACAGTGTATCCGCGTCCAGGAGGAGCAACCGGAACAGTCGAAGGAATCTTGTCATATCCGATAAGACGAGCAACCTCTTCTGTCAGGTCTTCTTTATCTGTCAGGTCAGGACGCCATGTAGGAGGAAGCACCTCATACACATCATCAGCAGTCTTCACCTGAGCACCAATAGATTCCAATGTGCTAACAATCTCTTCCTGAGTGTATGCAACTCCAATACGAGATTGTGTGTAATCTGCAGGAAGGCAAATCGGTTGAGGTTGAACAGTATGGTTCACATCGCTAGATTCTGCGGCGATCGTTGCCCCAGCAAGTTCTACCAATAGTTCAACAGCACGCTGCGCAGCAGCTGCCTGCAACGCAGAATCTACGCCGCGTTCAAAACGTTTAGAAGCATCTGACGAGAGCTTATGACGACGCGACGAACGAGCAATAGAGACCTCATCAAAACGTGCAGACTCGATGAGAATCTCACGTGTTTCAGCCGTCACTTCAGTACTTGCTCCGCCCATAACACCGGCAAGAGCAATAGCACCAGAATCATCACAGATGACGAGATCTTCTGGATGTAAAGTACGTTCTTTCTCGTCTAAGGTTAGAAGAGTTTCACCTTCGCGAGCGCGACGTACTGACAATGAACCAGAAAGTTTCTGTGCATCGTAAAAGTGGAGTGGCTGCCCTGTCTCTAACATGACGTAGTTTGAGATGTCTACAGGGAGGGATACCGAACGAATTCCAGCTAAACGCAAACGTGAAGCCAGCCACAACGGAGTCGGGGTGTCCGATGCGACGTTGGTAACTTTGCGAGTGACGAAGCGTGTGCAACCAGGTTTGCCGTGGATAGGAGCTTCATCGTTGAGAGTGACCTCATGATCTGAGGGGTGTGTTTGAGGCGCGCGTTCTGCTAAGTCTGTGACGAAGTCATGGAAAGGCTCCCCTACTGCATGGCAGTATTCGCGTGCAATACCTCGAATGGAGAATGCATATCCGCGGTCAGGCGTGACATTAACTTCTGCGGCTTCATCGTATAAGCCCAGTAGTTCCATTGCGTCAGTACCGATTTCGGGGTCTAGCCCTAAATCAGATAAAACAATGATTCCGCCGGTGTCTTCACCTAATCCTAGTTCGCGGGCAGAGGCAAGCATACCAGCTGATTTGTGACCGTATGTTTTACGTGCAGTAATCGCAAAACCGCCAGGTAGTACAGCACCGGGGAGTGTGACAACAACTTTATCGCCCACTCTAAAGTTATGGGCACCACAGATAATTCCTTGAATCCCAGATTCTTCGATGCCTTTACCAGTGAGGGTTTGAGTCTGCCCTTCAGGGACAACACGCACCTGACACCAGTTCACGGTTTTACCGTTGGAGTGGGTTTCTGGTTCTTGAGAAAGGACCTGTCCAATGACAATCGGCCCTGAAATTTCGTCGGTAGGACGGTGAACGTCTTCTTCTTCGAGTCCAACCTTCACCAAGGTTTCCATGACGTCTTCGGAACGTGCTTCTTCAGGGACGGGTGCGTACTCACGCAACCATGAGAGAGGTATCCGCATCTTTTAAATCTCCATTCCAAACTGCTGTGAAAAGCGAACGTCGCCTTCAATAATGTCACGCATGTCTTCTACACCGTTGCGGAACATCAGGGTTCTTTCAATACCCATGCCGAACGCAAAACCAGAGTATTCTTCGGGGTCAATACCTGCTGCACGAAGCACCTGCGGGTTAACCATGCCGCAACCGCCCCATTCAATCCAGCGGGGCCCGCCCTTAGCCCCTGGGTGCCAGAGGTCTAGTTCGGCAGAAGGCTCCGTAAAGGGGAAGTAATTGGGGCGTAAACGAATTTTTGCGTCGTCACCGAACATCTCTCGAGCCATATGTTCAAGAGTTCCTTTGAGATCTGCCATGGTGAGCCCTTTATCGACGGCAAGACCTTCAATCTGGTGGAATACAGGAGTGTGAGTTGCGTCGAGTTCGTCAGTACGATACACCTGCCCAGGGCAGACAACATATACCGGAAGCTCACGAGTGAGCAAAGAACGCATCTGTACTGGTGAAGTATGAGTACGAAGCATCAAATGTGCCTGTACAGGCTCAACAAAGAATGTATCTTGAAGTTCACGGGCAGGATGGTCTGGAGGGAAATTCAATGAGTCAAAGTTGTACCATTCTGATTCGACTTCAGGGCCGTCAGCAACTTCCCATCCCATAGCCACAAAAATATCGGTGAGACGATCTTGCAAAATATTAATAGGATGCCGTCCGCCTAGTGCGCGACGTGCGGAAACAGCAGTAACATCTACCGCTTCCTCAACGAGAATACGAGCAGCGTGTTCTTCTTCAAGCTCACTATTACGCGCTTCGATAGCTTTACTCAGACGTCCACGAGCCTGCCCCATGAGTTTGCCGACCTCAGCTTTGTGCTCTTTAGAGAGGTGACGCATCTGCTTATTGGCGAGAGTGAAGCTTCCTTTATCTCCCAAGAAGGCTAAACGTGTTTGTTTGAGTTCATCAAAGGTGTTTGATGATTCTTCAACAGCAGCTAAGGCGCGTGAAAGTTCTTGGGAAAAAGCGTCCTTAACTCGCTCTATTCCCTGCACAGAATCTGCTTCAAGAACTTCTTGAAGGCTCGCCAGAGTATGGTAAGACTCTGGCAGATTAGTGCTTTCAGATAATGAATCAGTCATTAATAACTCGTCTCGTTGCATAGTGGTATAGCGCAGAATGCGCCTTTTATCTCGTCTTCATCCTAGTTTAGTGTACCTTCGGTGTTCTCTGTGCACAGTCCACTAGGATGAGGCATTGTTGTCATCTTTATCAGTTTTTGTACAATCGGGTAATCTGCCGGTATCCAGTCAAGCGATAGTAGGCTACTGTCAATATCAACCCATTGTATTTGTTGGTGTCCTTCAACCATATGAGCTTCTCCTGAAGAGATGGCGCAGAACCATACGCGCATGGCAGCTTGCTCTGATAAAGCCCACCCCTGAGAATAAGGTCCCGTAATCTCGTGCCCTAACGTGACGCGTATAGAAAGTTCTTCATAAAGTTCACGTGTTAAGGCTTGTTCACAGCTCTCACCGGTTTCAACTTTTCCGCCAGGAAACTCCCATAGACCAGCAAGTTCTTTGGGGGCGTGACGTTGCCCAATCAGAAGCCGAGTCGGATGTTCTAAAGAATCGACGATGGCCCCGCCAACAACTTGGAGAGGAAAAATATGGGTCATTTTTTCGTTCCGTGTTGCGCTCGAGCTGAAGCGTACAGGCATAATGCGGCAGCAACACTCACGTTGAGAGATTCTGCAGAACCATGAACAGGAACTGCAACGCGCTCATCAGCTAAAGCTTTCTCATCGGCGCTTAGCCCTTGAGCTTCGTTGCCCAATAGCCATACCGTTGGTTGAGAAAGATCGTATGAGCTCTCATCATGAGGGATTGCCCATCGTTTAGCGGCTGCAATATCCGATAGCTCGTCAAGGTCTAGTGCCCCGTACCCATCTGCAGCAAGAATACCCATACCGTAACGACGTGCAGTCTCAATAAAATCTGCCAAGGCTAGATTACTCACCACAGGAAGATGAAAAAGTGAACCGGCAGTAGAGCGCACGGTCTTAGGGTTATAGATATCTACGGTGTCTGCCGTGCTCACAATTAAATCGGCGCCAGCAGCATCGGCGGCACGAATAATAGTTCCCGCATTACCGGGGTCTTGCAGGCGCGCAAGGACAGCAACCAGTTGAGGTATTTTTCCTTGAGCCGAGAAAATACGTGATATATCGGGTTCTTGAATGAACGCTATAGCAATCATTCCTTGTGGGGTGACAGCATCCGACATGGCTTCGAGCACTTCTTCAGTGACCATGCGCATAAAAACTTTACGGCCTTGTTCTGGTGTCGGTGTGCCGTGTACTTTTTCGAGTAGTTCAGCAATATCACGGTGACGGTCGAAAGCACGTTCCGTTACGTATACGGCATCAAGAAGTGGCGTATGAAGATGCGCGTTGAGGGCTTCTCTTACGGCTTGCGGGCCTTCTACAAGAAATTGTTTTTTCTTATGACGCCCACGACGTGTTGCTAATGATGCGATGTCTTTAACACGGTCAGCCTGAGGGTTTTCCATGATAACGGGGGTACTTAAACGTTTTTTAAAATCCACGGTCTCCACTCTACCGGATATATATTTTTCTGTATCTTTTGCCCTGAAAAAGCCCAGAATACGATTGTGCCGTTCTCTACTTGTAGTAGAGAACGGCACAATCGTATTCTTTTAAGAATTATTCACCTTTAGGTGCAGAAGTGTCCTCAGGCAAGTTGTTCTTAGCAATCTCTACAAGTGCAGAGAAAGCTGCCGGCTCGTTGACTGCTAGTTCAGCCAACATACGACGATCAACTTCAACCTCAGCAGCTTTCAAGCCCTGAATGAAACGGTTGTAGGTGAGGCCCTCAGCACGAGCTGCAGCGTTGATACGCTGAATCCATAGGCGGCGGAAGTCACCCTTCTTTTTACGACGGTGATCGTAGCTGTATACCAATGAATGGATGACTTGTTCTTTTGCCTTACGGTAAAGGCGTGAACGCTGTCCGCGGTAACCGGATGCGCGTTCAAGAATTACTCGGCGCTTCTTATGCGCGTTAATCGCGCGTTTCACACGTGCCACGTGTGTCTCCTTCGTCTTATTGTCCTTGCTAGCTGATGCCAGTCAAGGAGCGAGTCTAAAAAGTTATTGCCCGTTGAGGCACAAGTTTCTCAAAGATGAGAGGGCTTATTTACCCAACATCTTTTTGATGACCTTAGCCTGACCGCCGGTAACAATCTGGTCAGAAGCCAGACGGCGGGTAAGGCGAGAGGACTTGTGCTCTAGGTAGTGGCGACGGTTGGCCTGCTGGCGCTTAACCTTGCCGGTACCGGTGAGCTTGAAGCGCTTTTTAGCACCAGAGTGGGTCTTCTGCTTCGGCATAGCTGCCGTTCTCCTTACGTTCTGCTTTTGGAGGATCTCCAAAAGAACTCTTGAGCGAATTTCTTCGCATGTACAAGGTAGGTTCATGTTTTCTACGGAAACTGAGAAAACATGACAATCGGAAAGACACCTGCAACGTTCAAAGAACATTGCTAGATGGCTATCCGCGCCGTTTCTACTTTGTTGTTCTATTCCGCTTCAGCTTGAGCCTGTGCTTTGAGCTCTGCTGGCATTGCATCTGCCAAAGAGTTCTTCACAGGAGTAGCTTGAGTAGTGTCGATACGTTCACGACCCTTGCGTCCGCCTGAGCGTTGTTGTGCTTCTTTACGTGCTTCAGCTTTACCACGAAGCGGAGAAAGAACCATTACCATGTTACGGCCGTCAATTCGGGGGGTTGACTCTACGGAACCAACCTCAACCAAATCGTCTGCCATGCGCTCTAGCAACCGCACACCCATCTCGGGGCGCTGCTGTTCACGACCACGGAATTGAATCATCGCCTTGACTTTGTCACCACCAGATAGGAAACGACGAGCGTGCCCTACCTTGGTTTCATAGTCATGAGTATCAATTTTGAGACGGAAACGGATTTCCTTCAAAGAAGCGTTAACTTGCTTCTTTCGGGATTCACGTGCTTTAACTGCGGCTTCGTACTTGTACTTACCGAAGTCCATGAGCTTACATACAGGCGGTTTCGCTGATGGTGCAACCTCTACAAGGTCCAAATCAGATTCTTGTGCAAGACGCAAGGCATCTTCAACACGAACAATGCCTACCTGCTCGCCGCCTGGCCCAACGAGGCGGACCTCTGGGACACGAATACGTTCATTAATGCGTGGATCGCTAATGAGTAGCTCCTGTTAGCTCAGTGGGTTTCCCCGTGAATAATAATCAGTACATAAAAGATATAAAAAACACCTTCGATGCACAGCAAACGAAGGTGTACTTCTTCAGTTTTCATTCTCATGAAAACCTACGAATAACCCGTCAACCTAATCATATGGATGAATGTGGCTGAAGCAGGTGGGAGTAACCTCCGCTTGCGAACTGTGTACAGTCTACCGGCTTTACGAACGCATTTCAACGTCAAACACAAAGATACTCACAAGATAGGTCACATTACCGGACCAGTGAACTTCTCCCCTGGACCTTGCCCCGGCGCATCAGGAATCATCGACGCTTCACGAAAAGCCAACTGCAAAGTTCGCAAGCCATCACGCAACGGAGCTGCATGCTGAGAACCAATTTCGGGAGCCGCCGCCGTCACCAACCCAGCAAGAGCCGTAATCAATTTACGAGCCTCGTCAAGGTCTTTGAGGTTTTGAGAATCCTCCCCTTCCGCTAAACCACATTTAACAGCAGCAGCGCTCATCAAATGCACCGCAGCGGTCGTCATAATTTCCACAGCAGGAACCTCAGCAATATCACGCACCTGCTCTTGAACTTTTTTCTGTTCCTCATCGAACGAATACTGATTAGACATAAATCCTCATCTCTACCTAAAAATCATTAACCTCATGACGAAGAGACCATCGACAAGACTAACTGCACCGAGTCTACCCGCTGACCCACTAATTCATCTGATGCCAAACGCCGTTGAAATTCCTCGACCACAACATTCAACTCAGATTGAGTCAAGCCAGGAAGTAACTCCACCACAATTTTAAGCTCTGGTCCGGCACCACCACCAGAGAGCAATTGCCCTTCAGCACTCTGAGACACAACACCATCACCAGCTACAGTACGGACACGAACAATACCACTGCCAACAGGAATCAACTCATTAAGCGCACGCTCCACCATCTCATCACGATAAGAAGGAGCCCAAGACTCGCCCTTAGCTAACGCCCACAACGCGGGACGACGCACAACAAACGTTAAGGACTCCCCCGGATCAACCACAAGTAGCTGCTGCCCATCTTCTACCGCAGAAAGAGCAGTTTTTCTCATCGAAGCAGCAACCGGACGAGCATGAGGGTGCCATCGTTGCAACGCTTTCACGTCAGTAAAAACAGGAAGAGCCTTCCGACCATCAGGAGCCTGAATGCTCACCAACGCCATATCTGCTTCTTTATCGGCAACGAGACCTTCATCAGTAACAACAGAATGAGATACCTCAGCAACAACAGGAACAAAAACTCGACACTGGCTTAGAGCACGAACAACATCTTCTTCCCGACAAGAACCAGAAACGAACTTCTCAAAAACCTCGGCAATAACAGCATCACGAGCACCATCATCCTGAGAAAATTGATGACGGTGGCTCGTTCCTTCACCTAAATTTCGCCCCTTCCAAGGCTGCCCACCAGTATCAGTTTCGCCCCCAGCACTGTTGAGCTGAGCCTGAATATGAGCGGGCAAAGAACGCGACGCAGAAGCTCCCGCAGAGTGACTATTACTCATTATTTTTCGGCGTTTTCTTCCGAGTAACCAGCAACCTCAAGAGCCTGCTCTAAAGTAAACTTTCCAGCGTAAAGAGCCTTACCCATAATGGCCCCCTCAACACCATAGGGAACTAGCTCACGCAAAGCACGGATGTCTTCGAGAGTTGAAATTCCGCCAGAGGCAACCACCGGCTTATCGGTTTTTTGCGCGACCTCTTTAAGAAGCTCAAGATTTGGTCCAGTCAAAGTTCCGTCTTTGGTTACGTCGGTGAGCACATAACGAGCGCAACCGTCAGCTTCTAAGCGTTCTAGAACATCCCACAGGTTACCGCCATCTTTAGTCCAACCACGAGCAGCTAAAGTTGTTCCACGCACGTCAAGACCAACAGCAATTTTCTCGCCATGTTCTGCAATCACTTTTCGAGTCCATTGCGGATTTTCGAGAGCGGCAGTACCCAAATTAATGCGAGCAGGGTTCAACGATAATGCCCGTTCTAGAGACTCATCGTCACGAATACCACCAGACATTTCAATATTAATATCGAGGTGTTCAGCAACAGAGGTCAGCACCTCGATGTTGTGGCCTCTGCCAAAAGCTGCATCTAAGTCAACGAGGTGAAGCCAACGCGCACCAGCATTCTGCCAAGCAAGAGCAGCCTCTACGGGATCCCCGTACCCAGTCTCCGAGCCGGCTTCACCTTGTACCAATCGCACAGCTTGCCCGTTCGCAACATCTACGGCGGGAAGAAGTTCTAAAAGAGTTGTCATCACACATTCCTTAAAAGTAAAAGTTTAGTTGTAGGCGAAGAGGACGTATCCCCCGTAGCCCATAAAAAGTAAAGCTACACAGAGCATGGCCAGCTGAACGATAAGAGGAAGTTTTTGTTGGCGAAAAGAAATTGCGCCACCGAGACAAAAAGCCCCTACTAGCATCAATAAGCTTCCTGAGAGAAAAGGGCTCATTATCTGTCCTTTCCTGCTGGGATAATCCGCCCTGTACGAGGTAAAGAATTAATCCAGTTCTGCAAGAGACGAATACCAGCCTGAGCAGATTTTTCTGGATGAAATTGTGTTGCGCTCAACGGGCCGTTTTCTACAGCAGCAATAAAAGGCACTCCGTGGGTAGACCAAGTGACTTGTGGAGGTAGCATTGCTTCATTATTTTGATCGAAGGACCATTCTTGCACCGCGTAGGAGTGCACAAAGTAGAAGCGTTCGTTTTCGATTCCGTCAAAGAGCACTGACCCTTCGGGGGCAGAGACAGTGTTCCACCCCATATGAGGGATAACCTCCGCGCGAAGTTTTTCTACTGTCCCAGGCCACTCTCCCATGCCCTCAGAGACGACGCCGTGTTCGTTTCCCTGTTCAAAGAACACCTGTAATCCAACGCAGATACCAAGAACAGGACGACCGCCGGCAATGCGCCGGCCAATCATACGAAGCGCATCAATCTTTTTGAGGCTCGTCATCACCGCATCAAATGCGCCGACTCCTGGAACGACTAGACCGTCTGCTCCAAGCACATCAGATTCTTGGCGAGAAAGAATCACGTCAGCTCCAGCTTGTTCTAAAGCGCGCACAGCAGAACGGACGTTGCCAGCACCATAATCTAAAACAACAACAACTGGTTTATTCTGCGATGATTGAACAGCTGCATTCATCATCAAAGTGCTCCTTTAGTTGAGGGAATACCAGAATGACGGGGGTCAGGTTCAACCGCTTGACGCAACGCACGTGCGAGGGCTTTGAATTGAGCTTCTGCAATATGGTGAGGATCTCGCCCTCCTAATAACGTCATGTGTAGGCAGATTCCAGCATGATAAGCGATAGCTTCAAGAACGTGGCGAACCATCGAGCCGGTAAAGTGCCCACCAATGAGGTGGAATTCGTAGCCTTCTGGTTCTCCCGTATGTACAAGGTATGGGCGCCCTGAGATATCAACGACGCACTGAGCTAAAGCTTCGTCGAGGGGAACTGTTGCTTGCCCAAAACGACGGATACCAGCTTTATTACCGAGAGCTTCACGAATCACCTCACCGAGCACAATGCCGGTATCTTCGACGGTGTGATGTACGTCGATGTGGGTATCGCCGCTGCATTTGATGGTCATGTCAATCAGGGAATGCTTCGCAAGAGCTGTGAGCATATGATCGTAAAAAGGCACGCTGGTGTCGATATCAGAACACCCCTCACCGTCTAAGTTAATCTCAATAAAGACAGAGGACTCACTCGTAGTACGTTCTAATCTGGCGGTACGGGGGCCAATTCCTGTAGTGCTTGCTGGCATTGGTTACCTATATATTCTGGGTTTATATGATGTACACGTAAGGTATCTGTTGATAGTAAGGAGCAGATACTTCGTCTTGGCGACTCTTGATGAGAAAAGTTCTGTTATAAGAATCATCTCATGTTGATGTTAGCAAGAGGCTGGTAGTTCTCCGGAATGTTCCAAATACTTCTTAAGGCTTTCAAGGAAAGCTGTTGTTTCTGATGCTGTTCCGGCAGTGACGCGTAGATGTCCGGCGATACCGTTATCTCGTACTAGAATGCCATCGTTTAGAAGCCATTGCCATGCTTCTTTTTCGTCGCGTAAGCCTGAGAAAAAGATGAAATTAGAATCTGATACAGCTGGATGTAAACCGTATTCTTTGAGAGTTTTTACGATACGGTCACGTTGGGTTCTAATATCTTGTACGTTAGCGAGCAGTCCTTCTCGATGGCGTAAGGCTGCTATTGCGACAGCCTGTGTGACGCTGGATAGATGGTACGGCAAGCGAACAAGACGCACCGCATCAGCAATCGCGGGGTCTGCGGCAAAATATCCTAACCGAGCTCCGGCAAAAGCAAAGGCTTTACTCATGGTACGGCTTACGACCAGCCGAGGGCGGTTTGGCAGAAGAGTTAGCGCATGAGCAGAGGTATCTTGAGCGAATTCAGCGTACGCTTCGTCCACGATGGTGACACCCTCGTGCTCTTGCATTGCTTCGTAGACAGCTTCAATAACGTCTAGCCCAAGCCCTGTTCCTGTTGGGTTATTAGGAGAACATAAAACAACGATATTTGGTCGATGTTTTTGAATTTGGGTGACAGCAGATGTTGCATCGAGAGAAAAATCGGGTGCGCGTTTTCCCGCGATGAAGCGAGTGTTTGTTCCATCAGCTAAGAGAGGGTACATCGAATAGGTAGGGACGAAGCTCATCACGCTTCGTCCTGGCCCACCAAAGACTTGGAATAACTGTTGCAATACTTCATTAGAACCGTTAGCAGCCCAAATATTTTCGGGTTTAAGTCCGTGTCCTAGATAGTCGGCGAGTTCTTCACGAAGAGCCGTAAATTCCCTATCGGGGTAACGATTCAGGGTACGCGCTACCGTTGCTATTTCTGCGGTAATTGCGTCAATAACTTCTTGAGGCATTGGGTGCGTATTTTCGTTGACGTTGAGAGTAATAGGAACGTCAATCATCGGAGCACCATAGGGAGAGCGCCCTCGTAAGTCGTCACGAATAGGTAATGCTGAAAGGGGGTCTAATGCTTCATTCACTCCTACAGTCTATCGAGAACAGATAGTCATCGCACATTCTTCTCTCAAGTTCTCAAGACGAGTAGATAGGCACTTCGAGCTTTTGCCCAATATCTAGGGATGTTGATGATAAATCGTTAATTTGTATGATGTGAAGCAAAACGTCACGAACATCCATACCTGCAGAATGTTCTTCAGCAATACTCCATAAAGTATCACCGTATCCAACCGTGACTTGTTCGGTCACTTGATGTAGCTCTTGCATCGTTGAAGCATGGGCGGTGTTCACCACGTAAAAACAGGCTAATAGAGTCAATAATGCGATGCAGCAAAGAACCACGCCTATTAGAAAGGAAATACGATAGTTGCCCCAATAAACTCGTGAGGTGTTCTGTGGCATTGAACGTGAAGAGACTACGACACGTACAGGTACTGAACCTTTGAAAGACAGAACGTTTGACATATTTCCTCCTGATAGCAATAGAGCTATATATCGAATATTCACCCTGAATAAATCGAAACTATGTTCTATATAGTACATATGTTCTATCAGAAAATTCGAATATAGTCGAGAAAAACTAGAACAAATGTTTGAACTTTTTCGATACGTGCCATACTCTTGTCCTAACACTGTTTATTGGCAGGTAGTGTTTAACGACTTTTAAAATCCCCTATGTCAGCAATGGCTAGGGGTGCTACGCCAGAACATCATTAGACAGGCCCCTCAACATGGACAAAGGAACGCCGTGAGCGATAACACATACTCCAGCGCTACTATTGCGCCACAATCTGGCAGAAAACCTCTCAGTTCACGTCAACAACACATCTTGACTGCCATCTCTGAAGCTATAGACACCCACGGTTACCCCCCTTCAATGCGAGAAATTGGAGATATCGTAGGTCTCGCATCCTTATCATCAGTAACACACCAGCTCTCACAACTAGAAAAACTAGGCTACATCCGACGAGACCCCAAACGCCCACGAGCCATCGAAATACTCGCAGAAGAACAAGAAACGACTGAAGAAAAAAGCACCGAATCGGTCATCGTTCAGTTACCAACACCTCAACACAACAGCGAAGATTTCGCTGTAGTACCCCTAGTCGGAAGAATCGCCGCAGGCGGTCCCATCACCGCAGAACAATCCGTCGAAGACGTCATGACATTGCCACGCCAAATTGTTGGCAACGGAGACTTATTCATGCTCCATGTCAAAGGAGACTCCATGATTGACGCAGCAATCTGTGACGGAGACTGGGTTGTCGTCCGCGCACAACAAACCGCAAATAATGGAGATATCGTTGCAGCACTCCTCGAAGACGAAGCAACCGTCAAAACTTTCCGCCAACGCGACGGACACACCTGGCTACTACCACAAAACACCCGATACGAACCCATACTCGGCGATAACGCCACCATCATGGGCAAAGTCGTATCAGTATTACGAAGTCTCTAATACCAAAACCACATAAAAAAAATATTGGGTGTATTCCTGCCTCTAACAGGAACACACCCAATATTTTTATGCGCTAACTCACTTGTACATGCAAGCGATGCAAAGCACCACATACAACATCAGTTCTTGTAGTCTTCCAAAAAGGAGGCAAAGCACTCATCAAATATCCAGAATACCGTTGAGTAGCCAACCGAGAATCAAGAACAGCAACCACACCACGATCATCACTAGAACGAATCAAACGCCCCACACCCTGAGCCATACGAACAGCCGCATATGACGCAGAAACACTCATAAAACCGTTACCACCACGAGAAGCAACAGACCGAGTACGAGCCTGAATCAAAGGATCGTTAGGACGAGGGAACGGAATACGATCAATCAGTACCAGACGGCAAGAATCCCCCGGCACATCAACACCCTGCCACAAACTCATCGTCCCAAAAAGACACGAATCTCTATCCTCAGAAAATTCCTTCACCAAAGAGCCAAGCGAAGACTCTCCCTGCACCAGAACAGAAACATCGGTATGTTCACGAAGATACTCTGCCGCATCCTCAGCCGCACGCCTCGAAGAAAAAAGCCCCAAAGCACCACCGTTAGAAGCCTCTACCAGCTCACACATACGCTCTAATTGAGCAGTAGAAATCCCCTGAGATGGTTTAGCAATATCAGCAGCAACATACAGCAGACCTTGTTTAGGGTAATCAAAAGGAGAACCAACATCTAGCCCCTCCCATCGAGGAGCACCTGCACCGCTCAGCCCCAAAGAATGAGCAACCACATCAAAAGATTCCCCCAACTTTAACGTTGCAGAGGTCAGCACCACCGTCCGCCCGTCAAAAAGTCCTTCACGTAGCTGCATCGCAACCGATAAAGGAGCAATATACAACGTTGCGGGGTCATCATCAGAAGCAGGAGCATAACCACGCCCAGCTTCCCACAACTGTGGACGAGATAGCCACACCACCTCATGATGCTCGTCAGCGCCCAATAGCCGTTCAGCTATCTCTAATAACTCTGAAAGAGCGCTACGCGCCAACTGACGTGGTGCATCACTATCTTTAGAATCACTTTTCGTATCAGATAATGCTACACGTGCAGCTTCACGCACCAGCTCCACAGAATGAGCAATACTCTCCGTCAAGCCACGAGGTAAAAGCTCTGCAGCAACGCCACGTAAAGACGTTTCTAAAGCGCTACCAGCATGCTCTAAAGGATCAGAACTAGCTTTCGTGTGTTTACGTACCAAACGAGCAGCCGAATATACCATTCCGGCAGAAAGAGAGCCCGTCACAGCACCCGTCACACGGTCTGCCAACTCATGTGCCTCATCAATAACAACAACCTCATGCTCCGGCAAAACACCAATACCTTCAAAAGCATTAATCGCTAAAAGAGCATGATTCGTAATAATAATATCTGATTGAGCAGCCTTCTCACGCGCAAGCTCACTAAAACAAGACTCCACCAAAGGACAGCGTTTACCCAAACATTCAGCAGCAGAAACAGAGACTTGACGCCAAGCACGATCAGAAACACCGGGTTTAATATCGTCCCTGTCACCAGTATCAGTTGTCTGAGCCCACTGACGAAGACGCAACACTTCCTGACCAAGACGGCCAACAGAACCACTGGCCACATCTGCAGCAAAAAGAGTGTCCTCTTGTTCATCGTCGGGGTAACCGCCCTCAAGCTTATGAACACACACATAATTATTACGGCCCTTGAGAACAGCAACATCAGTTTGCCCCTCAGGAACATTCGAAAGGGTTTCTAAAAGTCGCGGTAAATCACGATTGATAATCTGCGTTTGCAACGCCAAAGTCGCCGTCGCAACCACAATAGGCTTATCCGAAAATTGAGCATAATGAACAGCAGGAATCAGATAGCCCAAAGACTTTCCCGTTCCCGTACCAGCTTGGACCAGCAGATGCCGTTTCAGTTCAAAGGACTGAGCCACATGAGCGAGCATTTTCCGTTGCCCAGAACGCTGTTCTCCCCCGCTAGAAGCAATCACATGATCTAGTAGTTCAAGAGCAGGCTTCGCTCCAGGCAACGTCTCAAGTTCTTCTCCAGTAGGAGCGCTCACCCGTTCTTCACAAGAACTCATCGAGAAGAAACCTCAACAGCACCATCCTGACGAGCTTGTTCAATCTCTGGTCGTAAGACTTCCATCAACTCGTCGTCTAAAGCATATTCTGCTAGTTCAGAGGAAAGTTGTTCACGAACCAGCACTTGAATATATGTCCCGTCAGAAACAAAAGCTGTTGATAGAATCTCCGCATCCCACTGATGCAAACGAGAAACGACCTCACCATGCGTATATGGGATAAGCAGATTCAGCTGAACCGAAGGGCGTGGAATACGCTGAGCAATAATTTCTTGAAGCTCTACAATGCCCTGTCCCGTACGAGCAGACACCACCACAGTATCTCGTTCACGTTGCTGTACGCGTTCGAGCACCATCGGGTCAGCAGCATCTGCCTTGTTCAAAACAATAATCTCAGGAATCTCGTGCGCATCTACTTCATGTAGAACTTCACGAACTGCCTTAATCTGTCCCTCAGGATCAGGATGAGATCCATCAACAACATGCACGATGACGTCAGCATCAGCAATTTCTTCAAGCGTAGAGCGGAAAGCCTCTACCAGCTGTGTAGGTAAAGAACGCACAAAACCTACCGTGTCAGAAAGCGTATAGCCAACACCATCAGGTGTCTGCGCCTTACGGACCGTAGGGTCAAGAGTTGCGAATAAAGCATTCTCAACGAGGACACCAGCATCAGTCAAACGATTCAGCAAAGAAGACTTACCAGCGTTGGTATAGCCAGCAATCGCCACAGAAGGAAGGTCATGACGCTGACGATTCAAACGCTTGGTCTGGCGAGAGGGCGCCATCGCCGCAATCTCACGACGTAGCTTTGCCATACGAGCACGCAGACGACGACGGTCCATCTCAATTTTGGTTTCACCAGGACCACGTGAACCAATACCCTCACCAGACGCGGCACGCCCACCTGCCTGACGAGACAGAGATTCACCCCAGCCACGCAAACGAGGAAGCATATATTCAAGCTGAGCCAACTCAACTTGAGCTTTACCCTCACGGGATTTTGCGTGTTGAGCAAAAATATCAAGAATCAAAGCAGTACGGTCAATGACTTTGACCTTCACAATATCCTCTAACGCACGACGCTGAGAAGGAGCCAACTCTGAATCAACGATAACAGTATCAGCACCAGTCGCCTGCACAATATCTTTAAGTTCAAGTGCTTTACCTGAACCGAGAAAAGTGCCAGGGTCTGGTTTTAAACGACGTTGAATAATGCCGTCCAAGACTTCTGAACCCGCTGTCTGCGCCAAGGCAGCAAGCTCACGCAAAGAATTTTCTGCGTCGGCAACGGTACCTTCTGTCCATAATCCAGCAAGAACCACACGCTCTAGACGAAGCTGACGGTACTCAACCTCTGTAACGTCTTCAAGTTCTGTTGATAGACCCGCAACACGTCGCAAGGCTCGACGCTCAGCAAGATCTTCTTGAGCGCCATCATAGTGTGAATGTTCAACATCCACGGCAGATATTTCGCGTGCTTGTTCGTCCAAAACACGCGCCCCAGAACGAGAAGATGCAGAACGCCCAAGAACACGGTCTACGGTCTCTCTCAACAGTTCGTCGCTAGGGAGTTTCTGAGGATTCTGCTCATTAAATTCAGAAGTATTCATAGTACCTTTCGTCAATCTGCTCTCATTCTACAGCCCTTATTCAGTATGAAGCCACGATATTTCTTCGAGCTCAGAGGAAGAAGGTTCAAGCGCCAGCTTCTGTTTTCCCGTAAAGTAGTGAGCTATGGTTGCCGAACATTATTTTTCCGCTACACCCAATAGCGATTTCTCCCCTCGTGAAATTGACGTCACTCTAACAAACCAACGAGTACGAGTACAAAGCGCATCGGGTATTTTTAGTCCCAGCGGTATCGACAAAGGCACCGCAATACTCCTTGAGAACGTGCCCGAGCCGGAAGGCACATCATTTCTCGATATCGGCACGGGGTGGGGCCCTATTACCCTGACCTTGGCGTTAAAAAACCCTCAAGCTCAGGTCACCGGTGTTGAGGTTAACGAACGTTCTGCGCACCTCACCCGTACCAATGCGCAAAAGCTAGGGCTTACCAATGTGACGGTCTACACTCCAGAAGAAGTACCTCAAGATTTACGGTTTGACACCATCTGGTCTAATCCACCTATCCGTGTAGGAAAAGATATCCTACACAACATATTGCGTACATGGATTCCACGGTTAAACGTGGGCGGATGCGCATATCTCGTGGTTCAAAAGAACCTCGGGGCAGATTCTTTACAAAAATGGTTAGCACACGAATTAGAAGAACAGCCACAGGGAACCTTTCAAGTATCACGCTACAGTACCTCTAAAGGGTTCCGAATCCTTGAAGTTGTTCGCAACGCTTAAAAAGATGATGTGAGGTTCTCAAAGCATAGAACCTCACATCATCACGACTATACAAGAACGACTTTTCCAACCATACTAGCCGAACCTGCTAGCACCACATGTTCGAGGTCGTCAGGGCCCGTTACAAAGGTGACAGCTAAAGTTCCCCCAGGAACGTACACGAGCCATTCGTCAGGGGCATCGTCTCCAGCCCAGAATCGGGTTGCCGCAGCTGCTGCGCAAGCACCAGTACCGCAAGAGAGAGTCTCCCCCACACCACGCTCATAAACGCGCATCCGAATAGCGCCCACATGCGCTAACCCTGTTTCAGCTTCTGTATCCTCAATTTCTTCAGGAACAACAAACTCTACATTCGTACCGTGGGCAGGTGTCGGGCTCACTTTCGGGGCAGCATCAAGGCTCAGCCCATCAAGTTTTCCGTCAGTGCCCAAAGCGACAACAGTATGGGGGTTTCCCATCGAGATAGAAAGTGCCGAACGCGGTGTTTTAAGTCCACGGACGCTGACCTGTGAGTCCACACCACTTTCACGAGCGACGTCTCCATCCATGAAGCTCCACGGCCCCATATCAATGGCGTATCCGTTGTCTGTTCGCCCCACGGTCTTCACTCCAGCACGGGTGCTAATGCGTACTCGTTCGCCTTCTTCAAGCGTCAACAAGTCTTCAGAAACCAAATATTCTACGAAAGCTCGAACACCATTACCGCACATCTCTGCGATGGTTCCGTCAGCATTACGATAATCCATAAACCAGCGGTCTTCAGGTGCATCAGATTCCATCATCTGTGCTTTGACTGCGCGAATAAAACCGTCAGCACCAATACCAAAGTGACGGTCGCAGACACGGGCAATGAGTTCTTCTGGTAGTTTTAGCTGTTTTTCAGGGTCAGTGACGAAAATAAAGTCGTTACCAGTCCCGTGTCCTTTAGTTAAAGGAACACCGCTGAGATCTCCCCAAGATATATCTTGCATTTATTTACCTTCTATCCCTTTAGATTTTATTTTTTAGGCTCATTGCCGGTTTTTCAACAAACGTCCAAGAAAGATAAGCAAGCACCAACGTAGCAGATAAAACAATAATATTATTTGTAACCATACCTAAGACTGGAATACCCACCATAACTACAAGTTGTTGCACTGGAAAAGCATAAATGTAGACACCATAAGATAAATCATTTCTATAACCAATATAGATTTTTATGATACATGCAAGGGAAAGAATTCCATAGGCAAAAAATATTTGAGAAACATGCAATGCGTCAGAGAACATATCAAGAGCAGATACTAATAAAATAATAGTTAATGAAATTAGAGACGGTATTAGCGATACACGAATTTTATCGCCCCATACATAAAGTACAGAACCAGCAAGAAACATAGGTACAAGACGCGCAAAGTTGTAGTACATATTCGTACTTGTATTGACCATTTCAAGCAACGGATACATACCTAAGCTGACAACAAAAGCAATAGTAAACGTCCACCTTTGCCAATCCTTAATAATAGGTATGTAGGCTAGAGGAATGATACATAAATAGGCGATAAATTCATACCAAAGCGTCCAAAGCGACCCATTCCAAGCTTTATCAAAAGGAACTCCAACAGGACCTCCGGAGATATCGAATTGATTCATCTTCAACAAAAAATTATTAATAATAAATTCAAAGGACGAGTTCAGATTAAGAGCCCCAGAAGAAAAACCTAGAAAATAAGAAATAGGGTAAGCTACAAAAGATACAAATATCAAAGAAACCCAAAAACCGGGGAATATTCTCAGGAATCTTCTCCATATATAAGAAAAAATATTAACATTTTGAGCACTAGCAAGAATCAAAAATCCCGATATACAAAAAAATAAATTTACAGCTAAACCTCCCAAAAATTCTAATCGGCCATGGGAGCCATAGGCAAGAGGATACGAATGTCCCAAAATCACAAATATAGCAAGACATAAACGAATAAAGTTAAGAGAATTTCTTTGTTTTAATATACCGTCACGCAATGTAACATTATCAGAATGAAACACTATTTTTCACTTTCATCTAACATGAACAGACCTGTTAAATCATTTAATTTAAGAATTTTTTGGCGCTCTTCATTGTCTAGCCATTGTACTCGAGAATCAGCGTTAAACCATGTGATTTGACGGCGTGCAAACTGACGAGTCGCAGTCGTGGTATCTATCATAGCCTGTTCTAAAGAATAGCTCTTGGACGCAGAACGTTCTGCATCGATAAGACGCAAAAATTCCCTATACCCAATCGCCCGAGATGACGTTTTCCCCTCTCGAAGGCCTAAAGATTCTAAAGAGCGGACTTCATCTACAAGCCCCCGTTGAACCATTTTTTCGACCCGAGCTTCTAAACGCTGATGCAGCTGAGAACGTTCACAGTTAATGCCTACTTGCACAGCAGGCTGAAAATACTCACGTTCAGGCATAAAAGAAGAAAACGTTCGTCCTGACACTTCCCACACTTCTAAAGCACGCACTAGACGCCTGTCATCGTGCACGCGAGATGCCGATACTGGATCAACCTCATTCAACCGTCGGAGAAGAACACCACGCCCCTGTTCAATAAGCTCTCGCTCTAGTCGTTGACGCACCTGAGCATCAGTAGGAGGAAAATCTAAAATATCTAAAGCGGCACGAACATAAAGCCCAGAGCCGCCCACCATAATGGGATATTTTCCACGTGAACGAATCTGGTCGAAGAGTTCTCTTGCTTGCTGCTGGAAAACGGCTACAGAAGCTTCATCACGAATGTCGAGAATATCCAGAAGATGGTGAGGAATCCCCCGCATCTCTTCTACGGTCACTTTAGCCGTGCCAATATCCATCCCCCGATAGAACTGCATCGAATCAGCATTAATACACTCTCCGCCGAGGTGTTGAGCTAACTCAATCGCAAAGTCCGTTTTCCCTGCACCGGTTGGGCCGACAACAGCAATGACGGGTACAACGTGTTCTTCTTGAACTTTAGAAGCAGGCATGGCTATTACACACCACCTTTAGCGGTTAGGAACGAAAAGTGGGAAACCCTAAGTTCACCGGTGTCCCAGGAACTTGAGTAGTGCCAGTTGTACCGCAAGAATCAGCTTGTGCTCTATCCCAAGCATCTCCTGCACGTGAACGGCGTAAAGAATACTCTTCAGCGCTAGGGTCTGAAATCAGGTGGAAAGAACCGGCTTCCGTAATGGGTAAAGTGACGAGGTCTCCGGGTCGAGGTTGCTCGCAACCAGCAGGGACAGAAAAATGCACCAAACGCTGGTCTTGGGCACGTCCGGCAAGACGATGAGTTTGTTCTGCTTTACGACCTGACTCTGCGACCACCATGAGTTCTACCGTTTTTCCTAGTTGTTTACGGTTTTCTTCACCAGCGATACGGTCTTGTAAAGCAATAAGACGCTCATAGCGTTCTTGAACAATTTCTTTAGGTATTTGGTTCTCCATTGTTGCAGCTGGAGTACCAGGACGAATCGAATATTGGAAAGTAAAGGCGGAGGAAAAACGTGCTTGTTCAACAACTTTTAGTGTCTCTTGGAAGTCTTCTTCAGTTTCTCCAGGGAACCCGACAATAATATCCGTAGTAATCACAGCTTCAGGAATACGGGCACGAACTTTATCTAAGATGCCGAGGAACTTCTTAGACCGATATGAACGACGCATATCTTTAAGCACCTTATCTGAACCAGATTGCAAAGGCATATGTAGTACCGGCATAACGTTTGGTGTCTCAGCCATTGCGTCGATGACGTCGTCGGTAAACATTGCAGGGTGTGGTGAGGTGAACCGGACTCGTTCAAGGCCCTCAATATTTCCGCAGGCACGCAGAAGTTTTGAGAAAGCCTGACGGTCACCAAAATCTACACCATAAGAGTTCACATTTTGCCCAAGAAGAGTGACTTCAATAGCGCCGTCGTCGACAAGTGCTTGAACTTCTGCAAGGACTTCTCCAGGGCGGCGGTCATTCTCTTTACCGCGTAGGCTTGGCACAATACAGAAAGTGCAGGTGTTGTTACAACCGACAGAGATAGAGACCCAGCCTGAATATACGTTATCTCGTTTAGTCGGCAGCGTGGAGGGAAAGACTTCAAGAGATTCAAGAAGCTCCGCTTGTGCTTGGTGGTTATGACGTGCACGTTCTAACAATGTTGGTAGTGAGCCGATATTATGTGTTCCAAAGACGACATCTACCCACGGCGCTTTTTTGATGATGGTATCTTGATCTTTTTGCGCTAAGCATCCGCCGACAGCAATCTGCATGCCTTCGTGGGCTCGTTTTACAGGAGCAAGCTGACCGAGGTTACCGTATAGCTTGTTGTCAGCATTTTCACGTACAGCACAAGTGTTAAAGACAATGAGATCTGGTGTTTGTTCTGAGCTGGCGGGTACATAGCCATTAGCTTCGAGTAGCCCGCTCATACGTTCGGAATCGTGAACGTTCATCTGACAGCCGAAAGTACGAACTTCATAGGTTCGTGAAGGCTTAGAGGTCGTTGCACACGTAGTTGAAGAAGTCTGTTGTTCAGGAAGATTCAAAGTCACTCTTTAACCCTACTCGATGAAATATACTGTCAGGCTGTCACTAAGAGTAGATTCTACGGGTTTTTGGTCACTCATACCAAAGTACGTATAGCGCCAACCAATACGATGTGTTCTCTTGCCCTATCTCGTTGTGAACTTTATTCGTAGGATGAACGTTCTTGATGTTCAGCCATGCGCTCTACTTCCGAACGCACTACAGAAAATGCCAGAGAAGAAGAATATCCTTTACGTCCTAGCATAGAGACGAGACGGCGCATAATTTTCTCTTTTTCTCGATAGTCACTCAAGTTCATTGATGGACGCAACTTTTTTTGAACTAGGCTAACAGCATCCTCATATTCGTCAGAATCACTACGTTGAGCTAAAGCCTGCTCAATATATTCTTCGCGGATGCCTCGAGTTTTTAACTCTCGATGTAACGCTGAACGAGATAGTTTTTTCATGTTCGCTGTTGTGCGAACATACATTTGGGCATACTCTTCATCATTGACAAGACCAACAGCTTCGCAACGTTGCAAAAGGTCTTCTGCAATCTCCGCAGAGATTCCTTTATCAGATAGTTTTTTCTCGAGTTGAAAACGCGTTTTAGCAGAAGCGGCTAGCTGCTGATACACAATATTTTTTGCGTGCGTAAACTCGCGGGCTTTCTGTTCTTCGCTGAGCTCTTTGCTCTCAGAGGCGTCTTGATCGCCCCAAGAGCTTTGACTCGCTGAAGATGAACCAGAGAAGTCCTGAGAACTTTTAAGTAAGTCTTCTTCGGCTGCACCCCATGCTGCAGGGTGCCATGAAGGATAATTCTCTTCGTCAAAAGATTCCATGTTCTTCTCCTCAACTTTGATGCTAGGCAATATAGCTCAACATGAAACGTCAATGGTTCACGAATAAATAGTGGGGTAAGAAGCATACGCTCCTTACCCCACTATCTAAGAAATATTAGAGCCCGTCTGAAGAGCTATTGAGAGGGTCACTCTCCTGAACTTCGCTCTCCCCAATCTGCGTATCATCTTCGATGATGCCGAGTTTAACTAAGGTCTTATATTTAATTTCTTCGGTCAGTTCCGGATTATCTTTCAAGAACTTACGAACGTTTTCTTTACCTTGCCCAAGCTGTTCACCCTCGTAAGTAAACCAAGCACCAGATTTTTTAACGATGCCGTTGTCAACGCCCATATCGATAATGCCGCCTTCAACGGAGATACCCTCGCCGTATAGGATGTCGAATTCAGCTTGTTTGAAGGGCGGAGCCATCTTGTTTTTCACGATTTTAGCTCGAGTACGGTTACCGATAGGCTGCGCACCGTCTTTTAGCGTCTCGATACGACGAATGTCGATACGAACTGAAGCATAGAATTTAAGAGCTTTACCGCCGGTTGTTGTTTCTGGAGAACCAAAGAACACACCAATTTTTTCGCGTAGCTGGTTAATGAAAATTGCGGTAGTTCCGGTCTGTGCCAAACGACCCGTAATTTTACGTAGCGCTTGAGACATCAAACGAGCCTGTAGCCCAACGTGGGAATCCCCCATTTCGCCTTCAATCTCAGCGCGAGGGACCAAAGCAGCCACAGAGTCTACGACGATGATATCTACAGAGCCGGACCCAACAAGCATATCCATGATTTCTAAAGCTTGTTCACCAGTATCAGGCTGAGAAACAAGCAAAGCATCCGTATCAACACCAAGTTTTGCAGCATAGATAGGGTCAAGTGCATGCTCAGCATCAATGAACGCAGCAATACCGCCACGTTTTTGAACGTCAGCAACGGCGTGTAAAGCTACCGTTGTTTTACCAGAAGATTCGGGACCATAAATCTCGATAACACGCCCGCGAGGTAGCCCACCAATACCTAAAGCAGCGTCCAGAGACAAAGCACCGGTTGAGACAGTCTCTACTTTAACGGCTTCTTTATCGCCGAGGCGCATCACAGCACCTTTACCGTAGCTCTTATCAATCTGAGCGAGAACGGTCTCTAAAGCTTTTTCGCGACCTTCATCAGATACTCGGCTTACAGGCTGAGTATTTCGAGATTTAGCTGCCATATTGTGTTACCTCACTTCGGCACGTCCGAATGACTATTGTTATTGTTCGTTACCACTCTACAAGCGTTCGAGCTGAAAAACAGAGAAGTACAAAACTGTGGATAAGATACCGTGCGTTATATCTTCAAGCTCCGAATACAGAGCATACCCTTTATCGAATATATTTTCTACTTACTCGGAAGATAACCTCGAACAAAATTACTAATTTTTTCGCGGTGGAATATCTCGCCCCAAACGTCGAGATTCAGGAACTTCTTGCATATCGCAAATAGCCTCCCACACTTGGCGAACCGGAACACCCCGCTCTAATGCTTCAACAGCAGTTATATCTCCACACGCACCCAAAACTACATCTTTGGCAAGTACCCGAGAATAATGAGCACCAAACTCATCATCCATCAGTCTCCAAAACTCGCTTAAACGCATAATGTCCTCACAGATAAAGTACGGTTGCCTACCATCGTAAGCAACCGTACTTCACGTTCTATTAACCGCTTTGTTCTAGCGTGTTGTTGTGCACTCAGCAGGAATATCCTTAGAAGATGTTGCAGCAATCCCATACTCACGATTAAACTGCTCCGAAAATTCTGTAGGAACAGTATCAGGCACGCTGAAGCGGTCTTCCCCAGATAGTCGATCCGAAACTTCACGTAACATCTGAGACAACGGAATATCTAGTGCTTGACAGATAGAACCAAGAAGCTCAGACGATGCTTCTTTCTGCCCACGTTCTACCTCGCTAAGATACCCCAAAGAAACACGGGCGCTATGCGAAACCTCACGGAGCGTACGCCCTTGACGCTGACGAACGTCGCGAAGCACCTCACCAATAGCCTGACGCAAAAGAAGTACTTTTGGCTCATGTTGAGTGGGTGCAGTATGAGTGGACTGACCCACATCCTTCCAACGGACGACACCGTTCACGGATACGGGTTGCTTGGTCATTTTTATACCTAACTCCTGATATTTTCGGCTTCGAATCTTCGAAGCTATATTTTTTATAGCCTAGCGTATGATGAATACTCAATCAGCTATCTACTATCCTGATTCACAAAGAACTTTTTAGAATCATCAATGCTCTATAAAAGAGGCATTATATATAACAGCACAACGAGCGTGTTTCATTCCCTATTTATCTCAAAGTTTTCTGCAGTTTCACTGAAAGTTCAGTTAAAAACATCTTTTACGTTATTTCAGATAGTTCAACAAAAGTTCTAAAGCATCCTGACAAGAACATTCACGAATCTCCTCACGAGTACCCTGATACATCTTCTCTTGAGAAAAAACGCCATCAGGCGTCGAAATACCTAAAAATACTCGACCAACGGGTTGCCCGTCCAACGGTTCAGGGCCAGCAACTCCCGTCGTCGAAACAGCATAATCTGCCCCGCACACCTGCATAGCACCCAAAGCCATGCTCTGAGCCACTTCAGGATGAACAGCACCTTCACGTTCTAGAAGTTGTTCATCTACACCTAAAAGTTTTGCCTTCAAATCTGTTGCGTATGAGACGATACCGCCACGATACGCCGAAGAAGCTCCCGCAACAGAACACAAATGTTGCGAAATCATGCCACCTGTCAAAGACTCGGCAGTAGCAATAAAAACTTTTCGTTGGCGAGCGCAGAACACGACCTGTTCAGCAAGAGTCTGGGAAGACATCACAACCTTCTTCTACGAGCACTACGACGCAACTCTAAAGCATGACGCACGTATTCAACCCCGGTAGTAACCGTCAATATTGTTGCTGCCGCTAGCACCGCATATCCCGGTAGTAAGGCCCAGAAACCTAACAGTCCCAGAGGAAGAAGCATGAGAATCACAGCAACAGTTTGTAATACGGTCTTGAGTTTTCCACCCTTTCCAGCGGCCATCACGCCATAACGAATCACGAAGAATCTCATCAGCGTAATGCCCCACTCGCGAAGAAGGATAACGCAGGTAACCCACCACCAAAGCTCACCTAAGAGCGAAAACCCAATAAAAGCAGCACCGGTCAATAATTTATCGGCAATAGGGTCTGCAATTTTTCCAAAATTTGTGATGAGGTTTCGCGAACGAGCAATATACCCATCAAGCCAATCGGTCAGCATTGCGATGACGAAAACAGCGACCGCCCACCAACGCGCAGCAGAAGAAGACTGGCCATAAGGGCCTGAAGCCAGTAACAGCACCATAAATAAAGGCACCATTGCAATTCTCAGCATGGTAAGAATATTAGGCACATTCCATAGTTCCTGCTGTTTTTTTCTGACCATAACAGTACCTTCCTCTGTCTGTGTCGACTTTATCGACCAGTTAAACTCCATGCGTCTTCGCTTGAATCATCATCCGATGAGGACTCACCAGCGCTGAGATATTCATCAGTATCGGCGCTGTGCGAACTTACAGATGGTTCTGGCACGTCTTCACCGCGTAAGCGCGCAAGCACAGTCGGCAATTCCTCAGGAGGTACAAGAACATCACGTGCTTTAGACCCTTCGGAAGGACCAACAATCTCGCGAGATTCCAGTAAGTCCATTAGACGTCCTGCTTTAGCAAAACCTACACGCAATTTACGTTGCAGCATTGAGGTAGAACCAAATTGCGTCGTTACGATTAGCTCAGCTGCACGCAGAAGGACGTCAAGATCGTCACCAATATCGTCATCAATATGTTTCTTTGGAGCCGATTGTAGAACATCTTCACGATAGTTCACCGGCATCTGCGTTTTAACATGCTCAACAATCTGGTGAATCTCTGATTCGCTGACCCAAGCACCTTGTACACGCATCGGTTTCGAGGCACCCATCGGCAAGAACAGAGCATCACCTTGACCAATAAGTTTCTCAGCACCCGGCTGATCCAATACCACTCGAGAGTCAGTAACAGAGGAGGTTGAAAAGGCCATACGAGATGGAACGTTTGCTTTAATCAAGCCGGTGACAACGTCAACAGAAGGACGCTGCGTAGCCAAAACAAGATGGATACCAGCGGCTCGTGCAAGCTGAGTGATACGAACGATAGCTTCTTCAACGTCGCGTGGAGCAACCATCATCAAATCCGCAAGCTCGTCAACAATCACCAAAAGATATGGGTATGTTTTGATAGTGCGCTTACTACCTGGATCCGGTTGAATCTTTCCAGCTTCGACCGCTTTGTTAAAGTCATCGATGTGTTTGTAACCGTAATGGGCCAAATCATCATAGCGTGCGTCCATCTCACGAACGACCCATTGCAAAGCTTCGGCAGCTTTCTTAGGGTTCGTAATAATGGGGGTAATCAAATGGGGAATGCCCTCATATGCGGTCAGTTCTACGCGTTTAGGGTCAACCATGACCAAACGTACCTGATCAGGAGTTGCTCTCATCAAAATAGAGGTAATCATCGAGTTCACAAACGATGATTTACCGGCACCAGTAGCACCAGCAACAAGCATATGCGGCATTTTTGCAAGGTTAGCTAGAACGAATCCGCCCTCAACATCTTTACCAACGCCCATAATCATGGGGTGGTCATTATGGTGTGCTTGGCTAGAACGTAGAACGTCACCGAGAGCGACCGTTTCTCGGTCGGTATTGGGAATTTCAATACCAATGGCAGATTTACCGGGGATAGGTGACAGAATACGCACATCTGCAGAGGCCACAGCATAGGCGATGTTCTTTGATAGTGCGGTTACACGCTCAACTTTGGTGCCAGCACCTAACTCAATTTCGTAGCGAGTTACTGTTGGCCCCCGAGAGAATCCCGTAACTTCAGCATCAACATTGAATTGTTCGAGGACGTTGGTTAAGGATTCTACGACTTGAGCGTTAACTTCAGAGCTTTCTTTTGCAGGAGGTCCGGCAACGAGCATGGACTCTTCAGGTAGAGCGTATGTGCCGTTCGAGAGTGCTACCACTTGTTGAGGACGGGCCTCTTGTACTGCAGGTTTGAGCGTGTTATTTGTTAGCGGTGACTGCACCGTAGATTTTTCGGCTACCACGGGTTTTTCCGCTACGGCGGGTTTTGGTGGTGCGGGTTTTCCGATAGCAGGTGGTGCTACATCTGCTGTTTTAGCAGGAGACGGTTGTTCAACAGTAGCCGTCGGTGTTTCGGTAGAGGGTTCGACGGTAGAGGTTGGAGCCTCTTCAGGTGTTAAGAAGATATTTTCGTGTTGTTGAGGTTCTTCACGCCGTCCGTGGATGATGGCTGCTTGTTGAGCTTGTGCCAGACGTTGAGCAGGAGCGTCTAGGATGTTTGTTTCTGGTGTCGCCCATTGGTCTTGGTCGAAGAGCTTTGGTGTGGTTTGAGAAACAACACGTGTTTTCCCGTTAAGTTTTTGGGTGGTAGAGAGTGTCTCTAGGTTGTGTGTGTCTGGTTCTGTTCTTGTAGCGCGTCGTTTAGTGCGACCTTTTCTGGTGTTTTCGGCAGGCTCTGGGGTGAATTGTTCGTGTGGTTCTAGTTCTTCTGTTAGGAGTGCAGTTTCAAAGGCTTCGTCTCCGTCGTAGCGGTCTAAAGAGGTGTCTCGACGGGCGTTTTTGCCGAATCCAAGCCATGCTAAAAAGCCTCGTGAGGAGGATGGTTTTTCAGGTGTGGTTTCGTTCTCGTAGAGGTAGCTACGATCATGGTATACAGGGAGCTTTGATTCAACCTTATCTTCAGGTTCATGGTTTTCTGGCATTTTTGCGGGCGGCTCTCCTAAGAGAATCCCCATAATATGCACCAAACGAGGACCAATGTGACGAAGTGGCGTCTTCGTCGCAATCAATAGACCTACAGCAAAAACAAGCCCGCAAAGAACCCATTCAAGAATATTGATGCCGCCGACAAGACGCACTGCAGGAGCAGAAACAACCAGTCCAACAACCCCACCACCATTCCAGACACCTTCAAAACCTTGAGCAAAGGTTGGAAAATCGTTCAGTTTCGCGGCAACCATCGAAGCGGCAACGAGCATAATGGTTAGCCCAGCAGCAATACGGTTGTTCGAACGAACCTCTAGAGGGTGACGGAAAATACGTACAGCGAAGAACACAGCGAAGAAAGGAATCAATAGAGCGCCTTGTCCCCAGACTCCCCCAACGAATACATGCCACCAACGCAGAGGGCTTTCAACCCATGACGGCAAATACAGTGTGCTCCAAGCCCACCATTCAACGCCGGCAGTCATAAGGCCCATGAGCAAAACAACTAATGCGCCTCCGTCGCGGCGCTCTTCTGGTGCAATGTCCGTGCGAAGTTCGCCCATACGTCGGATAGCTCCACCAATAAGGTGCGCAAAACCATTCCACGTACCAAGGACGGTACGAGAGAACCAAGAAGGACGCTCAACTCTCGCTGTTGAACGCGCTGATGAGCGTGTTGAGGTACTCTTCTTTCGAGTTTGCGTGCGTGTTGAAGGACGCTTTGTGTTCGTTTTATGAGCTGATGTTGTTCTGCGTGCCATACATCCCGTAAGTTTTCAGTGGACTCAAGCGGGCGAAACCTTCCTAAAGGTCGTTTCACCCGCTTGAATAATAACGAATAAAAACTAATAAGTTAAACCTTATCTTTAACTTATTCAGTAGTTGCAGTCTTTGCCGAAGGAGTGTCCAAAACCGTTGGCAAAATCATGGGCTTCCGTCGCAGACGACGAGCAACCCACGAACCAATAGTACGACGGACAATCTGCTGTAGTTGATGTGTAGTATGAACCTTCTCTGGAGCAAGATGCAAAGCGTCTTCAAGAGCAGCAGTAATCTTTGGTGCAATATCTTCAAAGACAGAATCGTCTTCAGCCACTCCTCGAGCGTGAATATCAGGACCAAAAACCACACGCTTTGCTTCACGGTCAATCACCGCAACCACAGAAACGAACCCTTCTTCACTCAAGACCAAACGGTCTTTGAGGTCTTCCTCCGTAATCTCACCGACAGAACGACCATCAACATACACATAATCGCAACGAACTTGACCGACAATCTGAGCAACGCCATCTGCCAAGTCAACAACAGTGCCGCCTTCACACAATAAGACGTTCTCTTCAGGGACACCCGTCTCAATTGCCAAATTACCATTTGCGATAAGATGTCGAACCTCACCGTGAACAGGCATAACATTCTTTGGTTTGAGAATGTTATAGCAGTACAACAGCTCTCCAGCAGCAGCGTGCCCAGAAACGTGGACTTTTGCGTTACCCTTATGGATCACTTCAGCACCGAGCTTCAACAATGAGTTAATAACGCGATAAACGCTCGTCTCGTTGCCAGGAATCAGAGAAGAAGCAAGAACGATAGTGTCACCTTGTTCAACCTGAATCTTATGATCCCCATTAGCCATACGAGATAAAGCTGCCATCGGCTCTCCCTGAGAACCGGTACACATCATGACGATTTCATCAGGACGGTATTGGTCAATTTTCTTCAAATCAACCAAAGTATTTGGAGGAACTTTCAAGTACCCCAATTTCTCGGCGATGGTCATATTACGTACCATAGAACGCCCCACCAACACTACTTTTCGGCCACGCTCATGGGCGGCTTCGAGAACCTGTTGAACGCGGTGCACGTGAGAGGAGAAAGACGCCACAATAATACGCTGGGTGGCATCTCGAAAGACCTGAGAAAGAACCTTACCAATGTTTTTCTCGGTAGGAGTAAAACCAGGAACTTCTGCGTTCGTTGAATCAGGTAAGAAGAGGTCAATGCCTTCTTCTCCTAGACGGGCAAAATGACGGAGATCCGTTAGTCGACCGTCGAGCGGCAACTGATCCATTTTGAAGTCACCGGTATGAAGCACCTTACCGGCAGCTGTACGGATAAATACAGCTAAAGCGTCTGGAATAGAGTGGTTAACAGCCACAAATTCGCATTCAAAAGGACCAATTTTTTCGGTCTGCCCCTCAACAACAGTCAATGTGTAAGGTTTAATGCGGTGTTCAGCAAGCTTCGCTTCAACCAACGCTAAAGTCAGCTGAGAACCAATCAACGGAATATCAGGGCGACGGCGCAATAGATACGGCACCGCACCGATATGGTCTTCGTGTCCGTGGGTGAGGACAACTGCCGCGATGTCGTCAAGACGGTCTTTGATGTAGTTCAAATCGGGCAGAATGAGGTCGACACCAGGCTGAGATTCTTCAGGGAAGAGCACGCCACAGTCCACGATGAGAAGCTGACCGTTAATCTCGTATACGGTCATGTTACGTCCGACTTCGCCTAGTCCTCCAAGAGGAACAACACGTAGAGTGTCTTTCTTCAACTTTTTAGGTTGGCGAAGTTCTGTATCAAATACTGCCAATATTATGTCCTTCAATATATGTCATGGCAAAAGCGAGTCCACAAACTAGAAGAGTTCATGAACCCGCTTCATCCGAGTTTTTAGCGAATAAGAGTGGAAGCTATCGACGATTGCTCTAGATAAGAACGCATGAGAGTCTCCTCTGCTTGCGTCGGCTCCACGTGCGGCAAGCGAACCGTTGGAGAATCCAAAAGTCCTTGCCATGTAAGAATCTTTTTGGCAGCTACACATCCTGGAACACACGACATCGTTGCCGTAACAATAGGAGTGAGCTCTCGATGCAACTGTTGCGCTTGAGATAAGTCTTCAGCGACAACGGCATCAATCAATGTTCGGAATAATTGCGGTGCAATATGAGTTGTCACGCCGATCAGTCCGACAGCTCCCATAGCCAACCATGGCAAGGTGAGTCCGTCATCACCAGAATAAAACTGTAAATCGGTTGTTGCCATCACTTCTGTTGCCGCAGAAAAGTCAGCCTTAGCATCTTTGACAGCAACAATATTTTCGTGTTGAGCAAGCTTCTGGTAGGTAGCAGGAGCGATAGGGATACCCGCACGTCCAGGAATGTCGTAAAGCATCACCGGAGTATGTACAGCATCTGCAATAGCGGTAAAATGCCCGAGCAAACCAGACTGAGTCGGTTTATTGTAATACGGTGTCACCACTAAAAGACCGTCAACACCAACTGCTTCAGCACGCTGAGCCAAATGCAAGGTATGGGCAGTATCGTTAGAACCAACACCAGCAATAATCGTGGTACGCTGCCCCACCGCATCTTTGACGATACGGAAAACCCGCTCATTTTCTTCGTCTGTCATGGTGGAGTACTCGCCTGTTGTGCCACAAACAACTAGCCCATCGTGACCATTATCAACAAGGTATTGTGCCAGTTGGGCTGTTTTTTCCTCATCAACAGAGCCGTCAGCAGAAAAAGGAGTCACCATAGCGGTGAGCATTCTGCCAAAAATGGGCTCAACAAACGTACCTTTAGTGTGGTTTAAGGACTCAGACATATTCCTTAGACTACCCTCTTTTGCTCAGTTTTTGTATTTTGCCGACTCATCATCTCCGCTGACACCTCTACACCTCTAACGATGCGGGTGTTTTACCTTCAGATAAGGCGAGCGCTATACGTATAGATTTTCGGGCCCGTTTACGGTCTTTGAGCACCTCGTAGATCCGTCCAAGAACAAACCAGTTCTTCCAGCTGTGGGGTTCGTGTTTAATACGATTTTCTACCCTGCTAAAGAGCTCTTGGGCTTGTCCGCCATCTAGCTGTTGGAGCAGTTCACGATACGAGTTGGAGGTGTCGTCGAGGTGGAGTTGTTGTTCAAGTTTTTCGACACGTATACCAAAGAGTATTTCTCGTATCATGGCCCACCCCCCTAGTATTGGTAGGCCTATCATGCCAGCGCCCATCAGATAGCCGGTGGGTGTTCCTGCTTGGAATAAAGCCAGAGCATATCTCATGCTCATCAGTAGGTAAAGAGTGAGCGCGATAATGATAGCCCATGCGAAGGCTTTGGTTCGTCCGGTTACCTCCCAGAAGAGGAATAGAGCACTACAGGCTAAAACCGCGATTAGAGAAAGTTTCGTGTGATTTTCTAAGGGCAGTATGAAGATGGTGAGGACTAAGAGCACGCATGCGCTCGCTGTGAAGTTTCGTAGCGAGTTCATGGTTTTTAGCTCAGTTCGAGGTAATGGTCAAGTCCGTGTGTTAAGCCAGGGTGAGAGCTGACTTTTCGGATGCCCAGTAATATCCCAGGCATGAACGAGGAACGATCAAAGGAGTCGTGGCGAATCGTTAATTGTTGCCCTTCGTCCCCGAGAAGTATCTCTTGGCTTGCAGTGAGCCCTCGCAAGCGTACGGCGTGTACTCTGACGTCGTCGATGAGTGCTCCACGAGAGTTTCCGGTGTCTGTGACGGTAGCGTCAGGAGATACTGGCAGATTTGCTGTTTTGCGTGCTTGAGCTATTTTATGTGCGGTGTGTACGGCCGTACCAGATGGTGCATCAACTTTTTGTGGGTGGTGAAGTTCAATAATTTCTACTGATTCAAAGTATTGGGCTGCCCGTGCTGCAAATTCTGTGGCGAGAATGGCTCCGATGGCGAAGTTCGGGGCAATGAGCACTCCGGTTATTGGATTCTGTGTCAGTTTTTCTGTAAGCCGGTTGAGTTTTTCTTCATCCCATCCGGTGGTTCCAACGACGGCGTGGATTCCGTGTTCAATAGCAAAATGGACGTTTTGTTCGGTGCTATTGGGTACGGTGAGATCTACCAGAATCTGTGCTTGCGCTTCAATCATCTTTTCTAGAGGATCGTGAGAGCCGAGTTGAGCGACGAGTTCCATGTCAGGTGCATTTTCTACGGCTCGGACGGCTTCTTGTCCCATTTTTCCGTAGGCTCCGGCGATAGCGACTTTCCAGGGGGTGCTCATACTCACGTTTTCTCCTTGAGGTGTGTTTCGATGCAGGTAGAGAGTCGTTATTCTCTTCAATGTCTGTATAACACTCTAAATGTAGCGCAGAAAAATTGCGGAGATATCCTCAGCTGTGCCATAAACTTATACAGTTACTTCGTTTCTCGTGAAGTAACTGATTAGGTAATTAGAGGTAACAGTTGAATCAAGAGCATGTCTTTTATTCCAGTGTTGACCCTGCAGAAGGCCAACGGAAGTATCGTCTACCTGGTTTAGACGGTTTACGAGCGTTAGCCGTATTGTGTGTGGTGGTCTATCACTTATGGCCGGGAGTGCTTCCAGGGGGCATGATTGGTGTCGATATTTTTTTCGTCATCTCCGGTTACCTCATTACTGCTTTGCTTTTGCGTGAAGGTGCCTACACCGGCAAGATGAACATCATTGATTTTTGGGTTCGTCGTGCTCGTCGACTCATTCCATCGATTGTTCTGCTCATCATTGTTATTGGTACGCTTACACTCATTATTGGCCATGACGCGCAGGTGAATCTGGGGCGTCAAATTTTTGGTGCGTTCACTTTTTCTTCTAACTGGCTCTATATTTTTTCTGGCAATGATTATTTCACACAGACTTCCCCTGAGTTGCTCACTAATTTCTGGTCTTTAGCAGTTGAAGAGCAGTTCTATATTCTATGGCCGGTAGTACTCGTCATTGTTTTCATGTTTGTTTCGCGGTGGAGTCGTCGTGCGCTTATCCCCGTTATTTTGGGGTTGCTATCGGTTCTATTATGTGTTGTTCTCAACGTTTTCGAGGTTTCTCCAAACCGCATCTACTATGGTACTGATACGCATCTTTTTCCTTTGATGTTGGGTGTTCTTCTAGCGCTAATGATTCCGTGGAGCATGTACCCGCCAGCCGATTCTCGCTTATATCAGCTGGTCGGTTATGGGGAGCATTGGCAAGGGGCTCTACGTTCAGGTGCCGGTTGGTTAGCCCTTTTTGGTTTAGTACTTTATGCAACACTTTTAGAACAGACCCAAATATTTTTTATGCCTGGTGGGTTGTTCTTTGCTGGTTTCCTAGCGTTGGCGGTGATTCAGGCTCTCTTACCTGACGTGCATAATCCTGCTTCAGATGTTCTACGTCAGGTTCTTTCGTGGGCTCCTTTAGTGTGGATTGGGCGACGTTCTTACGGTATTTACCTCTGGCATTGGCCGCTCTATGTTCTTGCACACTACACTTTTGGTGTCCATCAGAAATTTTGGGTTGAGTTCTTTGTTCTCTTTTTGACTTTAATCATTTCGGGCCTGTCATATATGTATGTTGAGGAGCCTATCCGCCAACGTGGTTTTGTGGCATGTGCATCGTCTGTTTGGAATACCTTCTCTGGCGCACAAAAACTACCCTCTTTTGTGGCCTTAGGCGCGGTTCTTCTATGTACTGCTGCTACCACAGCGGCAGTCATTACTGCCCCCAAGACAACTTCTGCAGAAGATATTGTGGCAGCTGGCGAACAAGCGCAAAAGGCGCATGAAGAACATATCGCCGACCAAAAGCCCACGCCTACACCCGACGCTGATTCTGCGACTGCTACAGAAAGAGAAAGCTCCTCTAAACAAGCGACGAGACAGGAAGAGAATCCTTCGGTAACGGTTATTGGGGATTCGGTATCTTTAGCCTCGGCAGAGGCCCTTCATGAGGCGTTACCTGACGCGACAGTTGATGGAGAAGTCTCTCGTACTATCGTCAAGGCTTTCCCCGTGATTTCTCGTCTTAACGAGCATGGACAATTAGGTTCTGTTGTCGTACTTTCGGTAACAACCAATTCCACTTATTCGATAGAAGAGATTGACCAGCTGATTAAAGATATTTCAGATCATGGTCAACGAAAAATTGTTCTTGTCACGGGCGCTGCTCCAGCACATCTGACGTGGGTTCAAGATTCTAATAAGGTCATTAAAGAAGCTGCCGCAAAATACCCGAAGAGTATTGTCATCGCAGATTGGGCTAAGGCAGCGCAGAACCACCCCGAGTATTTTGTCTCGGATGGGGTGCATCCTCAAGCTATCGGTCAAAAGGTTTATGCCCAAACTATTGCTACAGCAGTAGCTCAGGCGGAAAAAGATTTAGACCGACAAGATACGGCGGAGGAAGAGCCGGCAGAACCTGTTCAGCCAGCAACTTCCCCCGCTTGGTAAAGAACCGTTTAGTTTCGTATCAATATTCTAATGTGGGGTGTTCTATCGGACGATTGTTGTTGTCATCTCTTGTTGGGCGAGGAATTGTGCTAGCTCTTGTACTTGCTCTAAAGTGACCTCACCTAGTTTCTGGCTGCTTTCTTCTAGAGTTCGATAGATGCCCGAACCTAGCTCAATAGCTCCTAGACGAGTCATACGTGATTCAGGACTTTCATAACCAAGCAACATAGAGCCTTGCATCTGCCCAATTACTTTTTTCAGCTCTTCTGGGTGTAGACCGTCTTGAGCTAGCTTATCGAATTCTGTTCGGAGGATTTCTTGTACCTGTTCAGCTTTATCGGGTAAACATCCTGCGTACATACCAAAAATTCCGGCGTCAGAGTATGAATTCGAAAAAGCAGAGGTCGAATATGCTAGTCCACGTTTTTCACGAACTTCTTGGAAAAGACGTGAGGACATCCCTCCTCCAAAAGCTGAGTTTAAAACGTTCAGTGCATAGCGTCTATCGTCTTGAGAGATAATGCCGTGAACGCCTAATAAGATGTGTGTTTGTTCGCAACCTTTATCAATAATTTTGTGGTTTATTCCATCAGCGATGTGGCTGATTCCTTTAGCACGTCGTTCAATAGGAGCAGTATTCTCGGGTAGTTCCCACCCGTACCGAGAGAATGCTTCGAGAACCTGTTGGACGACCTCTCGGTGTTCTAACCCACCAGCGGCGGTAATAACTAGCTGTTCAGGGGTGTAGTAGTGGCGGTAGTGTTCCCATACAGATTGGCGCGGTACATCTTCAATTTCTGTTACTGTACCGCCCACGGGTCGCCCTAATGGGTGTGTGCCAAGGAGTTGTTCTGTGAAACTTTCGAATGCTACGTCTACAGGGTCGTCTTGGCCCATAGCGAGTTCTTCAAGAATCACTTGGCGTTCTTTTTCTAAAAGTTCTTCATCCAGTAAAGAGTGCGCCAGCATATCTGCCATGACGTCTATGGCGAGGGGCATATCTTTTGTCAGAACTCGAGCATAGTAGCAGGTCTGTTCTTTTGCGGTGAAGGCGTTGGAATCTCCGCCGACGCTGTCAAAGGCTTCGGCGATATCTAGAGCTGTTCGTTGAGCGGTTCCTTTGAAGAGGAGGTGTTCGAGGAAGTGGGTAGAACCGTACATTCCAGCTTGTTCATCTCGTGAGCCGACACCCACCCAAAAACCTAAAGAGACACTTTGTAATGCTGGCATTTTTTCGGTGATGACTCGAATACCACCAGGTAGAACAGAACGGCGGACTTCGTGGCCGCCTTCTCCTTGTTCGATGATTTTTCCGTTTTCGTAGTCTAGTTCATCACGAAGTTCGTTCCATGAGGTTGGAAGCAGTATAGCCATTATTCCCCTAAATGTGTGTGTTTTAAGTGTGTTATTCAGCCCGCTCAGCTTTTACCGTTAGATGGGGGCATGTTTTTGGGCGTTGTTCTAGAAAGGTTAGAAACTCATAAAAGAGTAGCCTGCACAAGTACACAAGACACTTATGCAGGCTACTGAAACAATACGCTACAGATGTAGCGTCTTTTCAGAGACGACCTACGAGATTATTCGTTGTCGTTTTCTTCTTCGTCGGTGTTTTCTTCTCCGGCGACGACAGGAGCAAGAGATAGCTTGCCACGATCATCGATTTTGGCGATTTCAACCTGAATCTTCTGTCCCACTGAGACAACGTCTTCAACATCATTGACTCGTTTGCCGTCGTTGAGCTTACGAAGTTCAGAAATGTGCAACAGACCGTCTTTGCCGGGAGTCAAAGAGATAAACGCCCCGAAAGTTGTAGTTTTGACGACTGTTCCGAGGTAGCGTTCGCCGACTTCGGGAACCTGTGGGTTCGCGATAGCGTTCACTGCCGCACGAGCAGCTTCTGCTGAAGGCCCGTCCACTGCACCGATGTAGACGGTTCCGTCATCTTCGATGGAGATATCGGTTCCGGTATCTTCTTGAATCTGGTTAATCATCTTGCCCTTAGGACCAATGACTTCACCAATCTTTGAGACAGGAACTTGTACTGAAATCACGCGAGGAGCGTAGTCGCTCATCTCGTCGGGGGCGTCGATAGCTGCGTTGAGAACTTCGAGGATGTGAAGGCGTGCTTCACGAGCTTGAGTTAGCGCTGCGGCAAGAACAGATGCGGGGATGCCGTCGAGTTTGGTGTCGAGCTGAATTGCGGTGACAAACTCGCTGGTTCCGGCAACTTTGAAGTCCATATCGCCTAGAGCATCTTCTGCGCCAAGGATGTCGGTCAATGCTGCGTAGCGGGTCTCGCCGTCAACCTCATCGGAGACAAGTCCCATAGCAATACCTGCAACAGGTGCACGTAGAGGTACGCCAGCGTTGAGTAGCGACAGGGTTGAAGCACAGACTGAGCCCATGGAGGTGGAGCCGTTGGATCCGAGGGCTTCAGAGACCTGACGAATTGCGTAGGGGAACTCTTCACGAGAAGGCAGCACTGGTGTAAGCGCACGTTCTGCTAGAGCACCGTGTCCGATTTCGCGTCGTTTAGGTGAGCCAACACGACCGGTTTCGCCGGTGGAGTATGGAGGGAAGTTGTAGTGGTGGATGTAACGTTTTGCTTTGACGGGGTGTAGGGAGTCAAGCTGCTGTTCCATTTTGAGCATGTTCAACGTGGTGACACCCATAATCTGGGTTTCGCCACGTTCGAAGATTGCTGACCCGTGTACGCGAGGAAGAACTTCAACTTCAGCAGTTAGCTGGCGGATATCGGTGAGACCACGTCCATCAATACGTACCTGTTCGGTGAGGATACGCTGACGCACCGTGTGTTTTGTCAAAGCTGCAAAGGCTGCTTCTACTTCGTCTTCACGGCCTTCGAACTCTTGTCCTTCAGCGGTGAGCTGTTCAAGTAGTGCGCTCTGTAGTTCGGTAGCAGCTTGTTCGCGTTCTTGTTTACCGGCAATAGAGTACACTTCAACGAGTTTGTCCGCTGCAAAGTTTTTGACAGCGTTATCTACGTCTTCGTCGTGTGAACCAAAAGTTGGTAGATCAAGAGGCTCTTTACCTGCTTCATTCTTAAGGGCTAGCTGAGCTTCGCATAGCGCTTTGATGAAGGGTTTTGCGGCTTCGAGGCCTTGTGCAACAACTTCTTCGGTGGGTGCTTGCTGACCGTTATCTTTAATGAGTGTCCAAGAGTTGTCGGTTGCTTCTGCTTCAACCATCATGATGGCAACGTCTTCTGTTCCATCGGATTTGGTGACGATACGACCAGCAACAGCCATATCGAAAACGGCGTTTTCAAGCTGTGAATGTTTCGGGAAGCATACCCATTGGCCGTCGATGAGGGCAATACGCACGCCACCGATAGGACCGCTAAATGGAGCGCCCGATAGAGTGGTGGAACATGATGCTGCGTTGATTGCTACGGTGTTGTAGATTTCGTCAGGATCAATGGTCAGAACGGTAACGACTACTTGAACTTCGTTGCGGATACCTTTGGTGAAGGCTGGACGAAGTGGGCGGTCAATGAGGCGTGCTGCAAGGATTGCTTCAGTGGTGGGGCGTCCTTCACGGCGGAAGAATGAGCCAGGAATCTTTCCTGCTGCGTACATACGTTCTTCGACGTCCACGGTGAGCGGAAAGAAGTCAAAGCCTTCGCGTGGAGACTTGCTAATAGCTGTAGCGGAAAGCAAGGTGGTGTCTTCGTCGATGGTGACGAGAGCTGAACCTGCTGCTTGTTTTGCGAGACGTCCAGTTTCAAAACGGACGGTACGAGTACCGAATTTTCCGTTGTCGATAATAGCTTCTGCAAATTTAATTTCGGGACCTTCCAAGGTTCCTCCATTTCTTCTCTGCCGATATCTCTCTCAGACAAGATCGATCTTCGATGGAAGTTTTCGGCACATGCACGAGTTGATGTGGTGCTCCGCAAACCGCAACCGAGGACCGGTCAATCCTCTGAGCGAGGTATCGGGTCTTATGGTGGTGTATTAGGTGGTGGCTTTGAGAGAGATGATGAGTCTCTGAAAGCCGAAAGAGGGCGTCACCAATGTTTCATCTCTCATCGCTGAGGCTATGAAAGATGTTGCACCGGTTTCGCCCTCCCAAAGTTTAATGTTTATCGGCGGATACCGAGGCGCTCGATAAGAGCACGGTAACGTTCGATGTCAACACTCTTGAGGTAGCCAAGCATGTTGCGGCGACGACCAACGAGAATCATCAAGCCACGACGAGAGTGGTGATCGTGTTTGTGGAACTTCAAGTGTTCAGTCAAGTCGGTGATACGACGAGTCAAAACTGCAATCTGTACCTCAGGTGAACCGGTGTCACCTTCGTGAGTTGCGTATTCCTTGATAATTTCCTGTTTAACTGCGGGATCTAGCGCCACTGTTATAACTCCTAGAGTTAGTGCCGTGTACGGCCCGAACAACATTTTTGTTGTCGGGGATTCGTTATATTACGCCTCAGATTTAGCAACGCTAAAAGCTGAGAAGCAATAAGAACACTATGAGACAACCACGGACTGCAGTCTCATATCTCTCTTACTCTACCTGAAAGAAAACGCTAGGAGAACTACAGGAGCGAACTTCCTTGATTCTTTTTGACAAAAGTTACATAAAAAGCGCCGAGGAACACACACCAGATAGCACCGACTATCAGCGCTAAACGAGTATCCGCAAAGAACGCAAATTGCAACACGATAAAGGCCATGAAAGCCAATGCCACATAGGAACCGAGAGGAGATGCACTGTGGTTGTTTTTTCGGACGAAGGCAATATGGGATAGAAGAATCATGACCCAGACCATGACCGTTGCAAAAGTTGCAAGAGAAGCAACCACTAAGAACGCATTTTCAAAGAAGACGTTAACGAAAACCCCCACAATCAGGACTAAACCGGTACAGACAACAGTCATGTAGGGAACTCCATTTTTTGCGGTACGAGTAAATGCATCAGGTGCCATTTTCTGTTGTGCAAGACCATACAGCATACGCCCAGCACCATATACGTCAGCGTTAATAGCCGAAACCGCGGCGGTAAGAACCACAAAGTTCAGGATGTGAGCAGCTGCTGGGATACCTAAAGCGCTAAAGATTTGCACGAAGGGAGAGCTCTGTCCTTGAATCTGGTTCCAAGGGATAAGAGACATAATGACTGTCAACGCTAAAACGTAGAACAGTAGGATACGTACGGGTGTGGTGTTGACGGCTTTAGGAATAGATACTTTAGGATTTTCAGCTTCTCCAGCAGCAATACCGATAGTTTCGATGCCGCCAAAAGCAAACATAACGACGGTAAAGCAGGCGATAAAACCAGATATACCGTGAGGGAAGAATCCGCCGTTGCTCCAAAGATTTGTGATGGAGGCGGTGTTTCCAGCAACAGATTGAGTTCCAATCAGCATAAGAATAATGCCGCCGATAATCATGGCAATGATTGCAGCGACTTTAATTGTGGTGAACCAAAATTCGCTTTCGCCAAAAGCTTTAATCTGAACAAGATTAATAGCCATAATCAACAGTAAAACTACGCCGATCCAGACCCATGCCGGAGAGGAAGGAAACCAGAACTGCATATACACGGCGAAGGCTGTAACGTCAGCAATGGCAACGAGTGCCATTTCGAAGGCGTATGTCCATCCGGTGGTGAATCCTGCCCATGGTCCGAGGTATCGGGTGGCATATTCAGAAAAGGCACCTGAGACGGGGTGGGCTAGAGCCATTTGCCCCATGGCGCGCATGACCATGAAAACAGCCGCTCCACCGATGATGTATGCCAAGAGCACTGAAGGTCCAGCTAGAGAAATGGCGGATGCGGAACCATAGAAAAGTCCGGTTCCGATGGCTGAACCAAGAGCAATAAAAAGGATATGACGAAGAGATAAACCTCGTCTCAGGGTGGAGGGAGTATCCGAGGTGGAGGGAGAGACGGTAGTGTTCATGAGCTATTCCTGAATCATTGGGGAATCAATCTGACCCCTCATTGTTACATCAGTACACAAAATAACGCGTGCTTATTCCTATAGATGAGATATAAGAAACACTAAAACTCACAAAACTTTGACAACTACCGTCATAAACCCATCAACGGTTAACGAGATTCTCGACCAAACACTATAGAAGCAATAGCCGTAGCACCAGTCACCGCACACACCGAAGGCCACGCCCCAATCTTATGAGCAAGAACATGAGAATAACCAAAGCTCCCAAGATACACACCGGTCAAAGCAAGAGCCGTAGGAGTCCCCGCATTCTTCTTCCACCCCGAATACGCAACAGCGCCACCGGCAGCAAGCAAAACACCGCCAAGAGCACGAACACCAGTAACACGAGCGATCTTATAACCGCCCATCAAACCAGTAGCGCTAGCAATAGTAGGAACCATCACACTCATATTATTCTCCTTAGAAAATTACAATCAGCACAATTTTCTTGCACTAACCTGCAAAAGTAATCTCCTGTAGTCTATGGTTCACACCTGAGAAACACCAGAGTAAAACCCGAAGAATCTCCCGTACCTCATCCACCACACAGATACTCCCCTGCCAACACTCCGTTTTATTCTGCCCCAGTAGCTAAAAACATAGAGGTAAGAGAGAATAAGGAATATGGAACATACAACACCTGACCTACCAGAAGCATTCTCGCACGCTGTCATCGTCCAAGTAGCCATGGATGAAGAAGCCGCACCACTTCTCGAGAAGACAATAGAAGCAGCACCCAGCTACACCATCGGAGAAGCAAAATTCTTCCCTCGATACCATATGCACCAAGAAACAGCACATCCGATCTTGCTTGTGCGCTCAAAAATCGGGTTAGTCAATGCCGCCAGCGCGACCAGTTTCGCCCTCTCACAGATTAAACATCCCAGCGCCATCCTATGCGGTGGAACAGCCGGAGGACTCCACCAAAACGTTAACGTTGGGGACATCATCATCGGCACACAATACACCTACACCGATGCAGACGCTACCGCATTCGGATATGAACGCGGACAAGTACCCAGCATGCCAACATACTACGACAGCAACACCGAACTCCTAGAGAATACACGCACTATAGAAACAGAAAGCACCCACCCGGTCAAAATTGGATTAATGTTAGCTGGCGGTTCTTTCGTCACCACACATAACGTCAAAGACACACGAGAAGTCTTCCCCTCTGCTCTTTCTACGGATATGGAAACCACCGCAATCGCCCAAGTATGCTACAGCCATCGCGTACCATTTATCGCAATACGATGTGTCTCAGACCTTTGCGGGCCAGCAGCAGACCAAGATTTTCATCTTTCAATGGATATCGTTGCACCGCGTTCAGCGCAATACATCCTCCATATGATAGAAAAAATAAAGAAATAACTGTCAGGGGAAGGTTAAAATGCAAGACCACATTATGCGTGATGGAAACACCATTCCACCCATCGGCTTAGGCACCTACGGTATGGATGACGTCCAAGCAGAAGTCGCCGTAGCAGAAGCAATCCGACGAGGATACAGGCTCATCGACACCGCACAAAATTACCGCAACGAACACGGTGTAGGACAAGCCATTCAACGATGCGGAGTTGAGCGAGAAGAGCTTTTCGTCACTACCAAAATACCAGGTCGTGACCACGGCTTTGACACCACTATCAATTCAGTTCACAAGTCTTTAGAACGTCTCAACGTCGATTATCTTGATTTGTGTCTCATCCACTGGCCTAACCCTTCTCAAAATCTCTACGTACCCACGTGGAAAGCACTGGTCCGTATGCAAGAAGAAGGAAAAATCCGTTCTATCGGAGTCTCAAACTTTCTCCCAGAACATATTGACCGTATCGTTGCAGACAGCGGTGTCACCCCCGCCGTCAACCAAATTGAGTTGAGCCCCTTCTACCGTCAAGAAGAACTCACACAATACAACGCACAACATGCAATTATTACCCAATGCTGGTCACCATTAGGCCGTATGAAAACCCTCAAAAATGATGCAGTATTTGCCGATATTGCACAGCAACTTGGAGTCACCCCAGCACAGGTTGCGCTCCGTTGGGCAGTACAACAGCAAATGGTTCCCATTCCAAAGAGCGCTAACTTACAACGTATGGAAGAAAATATCGACGTCTTCACGTGGGAACTCAACCCTGAACAGATGAAACGTATTACCGAATACGATAAAGTCGCTCCATGCAAAGGGTACAACCCCCTAGAACACGAAGAAATGTAAAAGACTCTATCCCACAACAAGGTGGGGTGTGAACCGTTAACGGTTCACACCCCACCTTGTTATTTCTACGCCAATTCTAAGATGATGCCTCTTCTTCAAATAACACGCGTTGAGCGTCAATAACATCTTGAGAAATCTGCTCAATCAGAGCGTCGACTCCAGTATAGGCAACCATATCCCGAAGATGCTCTGTAAATTCTAGAACAACGTGCTGTCCGTAAAGGTTAAAATCTTCAATAGGTTCTTCGGGGCGGCCCAAAACATGCGCCTCAACTTGACGACGAGTAATACCTTCAAAAGTAGGGTTCGTTCCAACCGACGTTGCCACAGGGTGACGTGTCCCCGCCTCATCGATTAACCATCCTGCATAGACACCATCAGCGGGGATGAAGCCCTCAGCATCAGCAGACATATTTGCGGTTGGAAAACCTAATAAACGGCCACGAGCAACACCATGAACAATCTCTCCGCGCATACGATGTGGACGGCCCAAAAGTTTGGCAGCCTGATGGACCTTACCGTGAGCTAACAGCTCACGAATACGAGTAGAGGAGACTCGTTCCCCATCATCTGTCTTAAGATCTGCGACAGTTACGACCTCAAAACCATAACGTTGCCCAAGCTGGCGCATCGTAGCTAAATCGCCACTATTATTCCGGCCAAAACGCACGTCTTCACCGATCACCACATATTTAGCGTTGAGGGAATGAACAAAAGTAGACTCAACAAACTCTTCAGGACTTTGAAGAGAAAAATCATGAGTGTATTCCATCAGAAGATAATGCTCAATACCTACTTCTTCCAAGAAAATCTGGCGATCGTCTTGCCCCATAATCTCTTCCAAAGAAACCTCTGGACGATGAACCCGCGCAGGATGCGGATCAAAAGAAATCGCAACCGACCGTAAACCATGTTGCTGAGCATAATCAACAACAGTTTTCAGTACAGCAATATGACCGGTATGTACACCGTCAAAGTTCCCTAAAGTCACCACAGAGGGTGCCCCTTGTGCAGGCATATCGTTGAGATGACGGTAGACGTCCACAGTTCTCCTTGAGTTTGGTTCTCTTACTTCTATCCTACGCAATGAACCCCGTACCACAAGAACACATCAAGGTTCGGGACACACTCACAGAAAAGTTTCAGAGCTTACGAGCTGGTATAGCATGCACCATTAAGGTGTAGAAAGCTTCCGAGTACGCATCAGCCACCACAGCCCAACAATAGGCAACACCAAAGGAATGTACCCATACCCTTGACCAAAGTGAGACCATACACTCGCTAAAGGAAACAAATCAGGACGCAAATACGACAGCGCACTGACCGATATTACCCCTACTAGTTCAAAACTTACCGCACCAACAGCAAGCTTCCAAGAAGTCGCGTCTTTTCGAGCAAGACAAATTGTTGCCACAATATAAACCACCGCAGAGATTGCAGAAAGCGTAATAGACACTGGAGCTTGGTCAAACTTACGAATCAGTTGATACCCAGCTCGAGCAGTCGCAGACAACGAAAACACCCAATAAATAACAATGAGCAGTCTGCCAAAACCACGAGACTTTGTTGCGGTGAGATTAGACATGTTCTCTTTTTCTCTTCTAACGTTTGGAAAATAACCCGCGCACCATGTCCAAGCGCATGATAATGCGGCCTCTTATCCGTCCTACATCATAGACCGGAAAAGTTAAGCTCTAATAGTAATACCAGAGCATATTCATCCGATGCACCATCACAATCAAAACAACGCCCGCTAAAGCCAACACTAAGGTAGACCAACGAGTACGTTCTGAAAGCGACCAGAAAAAAGTTCCGGCAGGAATAAGCATCGCAGTGATGAGATAACCATAGTATTCTAACCAGTCTCCGCTAGGACCATCGGTAGTTATCTGCATGATTACCGAACCGATGAGATATATCACCAGCCATAGTTCAAGAATCAGAACAGAACCTTGAGACCAATCATCAGGAACCCGTCCTCGAAGAAACTGCCAACAACAGATAAGAGAAGATACTCCACCTAATAGTGCGGTTCCCCAAAACCATACATCTAAACCAGCGAACATCATGCGTTTTGTTCCTCAAATATTTTTCCTGATTCCCACACCAATAATGGAAAGCTCAAGACCTTTCCACGCTTCTTCTGGTTTTTTACCAACGCCACCAAGGTACCGTCAGGAGCAAAAACAGCTTCGACACCCTCAACCGGCGGATGATTATTCGGTTCTTCAGGAGCAACGTATAAAGCGACGTCTTCAGAGGCAGCCTTAATAGCACGTCCAAAAGAAATATCCGTCGCTTCCTCTGCCAGAAGAGTACGAGAAGGAAAAATAGCTCGAACAGAGTCTTCTAAAGAAATCAGACGAATCTGACCGTTCGCCTCTTCTTGCTCAGCTAATTCTTCTAAAGAAACCGAGTGTTCTAAGTTCACAGTACCAATACGTGTACGACGCAGCTGAGTTAAATATCCTCCGGTGCCAAGGCTCTGCCCTAAATCACGGGCTAAAGCACGCACATACGTACCAGAAGAGACAGAAACTTCAACCTGCACATCGATGACTGCAGCCATCGTCTCAGGAGTATATTCTGATACGAGCTCTTCCGATAGCTCACGAGCAAAATCTGCAACTTTTACCATCCGGCGAGACACATCAAGCACCTTAAACTCTGCCACGTGTACGGCACGTCCAGCAAGCTTGACGTCTTCTCCTTGATGAACGCGAGCATAGGAACGCACACCATCGACCTTAATGGCAGAGACCGATGACGGTACTTGAACAATATCTCCGGTTAGTTTCTGTACCTGTTGAATAATATCTTCGTCACGTATTGTTTTCAGATGCTCGGAAGAACATAACCAACGCAGCTGTCCATCAAAATCGTCGCTATGAGTAGTACCGCCCAAACGGATGGTAGCCGTATAGCTCTTTGACTCCCCCGTAATCCACGTCAATAGCTTAGTAGCCTTATTAACGCCTACGATGAGAACGCCTGTTGCCATAGGATCTAAAGTTCCGGCGTGTCCAACCCGTCGAGTATGCGCTAAACGGCGCACTTTCCCCACGACATCATGACTTGTTAAACCTGCAGGTTTATCAATAACAACGATTCCTGAAGGCCCGTTAGGTGCTCGGCGTGCCACCGGTTATGCTTCTTCGTCTTCGGTATCTTCAGCAGGTTTCTTATAAGGGTCAGCTTCACCTGCGTACTGAGCCTGAGCAGATTCTTGCGCTAAAGCCTCATCACGACTGCGTGCTTGACGTAGAAGCTCTTCAATATGAGAAGCGTTCACCGGTACCTCGTCAGGAACAAAAGTTAATGTTGGGGTCAGACGAGCAGTAATGTTCTTACCCACCTCAGAACGTAAAATTCCGCGGGCTGATTCTAAAGCCGCTTTTGTTGATTCTTGTTCTTCAGGTGTGCCATATACGGTGTAGTACACGGTTGCGTGTTGCAAATCGTTGGTAACGCGAGCGTCTGTTACCGTCACAAATCCTAGACGAGGGTCTTTAATACGACGTTCTAGCGCCTGAGCCACAATCACTTTGATACGGTCTGCCAAGCGTGCGGCGCGAGCTGCATCAGCCATCAGTCTCTCCTTGAAAAATAGTTTTAATATACCGGTTCTTATGTCAGTCTACCGGTTAAAGGTCAATGCACTCAAAAACTTATCAAGGGTGAGAGCGCAGACTCCCCTGCACTCTCACCCTTGATAGATTAGCGGAGTGAATCACCACATCTATCTAGCGTAGTGTTCACCCTAGCGTCATATATTCTTTAGACGCGTGGCTTTTCTCGTAGCTCCCACGTCTCAATGATGTCGCCTTCATGAATGTCGTTGAAGGAGCCAAGTCCGATACCGCACTCGTAGCCTTCACGAACTTCAGTAGCGTCATCCTTGAATCGTCGCAAGGACTCAATGTTGAGGTTATCTGCAACAACGGAGCCGTCACGAACCAGACGAGCCTTAGCGTTACGCTTGATGATTCCGTCTTTGACGATAGAACCAGCAATGTTACCCCACTTGGAAGAACGGAATACTTCGCGAATCTCAGCAGAACCAAGCTCCACTTCTTCGTATTCAGGCTTGAGCATACCCTTGACAGCAAGCTCAATTTCTTCAATGGCACGGTAAATCACGGAGTAGAACTTCATTTCTACGCCTTCGCGTTCTGCCAGTTCTGCCACACGCTCTGCCGGACGAACGTTGAAACCAATAATCACAGCGTTATCAACGGTTGCAAGGTTCACGTCATTTTGAGTGATAGCACCAACGCCACGGTGAATGATACGGAGCTGAACTTCGTCTCCACCAGCTTCAATCTTCATCAAGGACTCTTCAAGAGCTTCAACAGCACCTGAGACGTCACCCTTGATGATGAGGTTCAAGGTGTCCATCTTGCCTTCAGCAACTGCGTCATCGAAGGATTCCAAGGTGACGCGTTTACGACGGCTAGCAAGCTGTGCGTTACGGTCTGCAGCTTCACGCTTTTCAGCAATTTGGCGTGCAGTACGTTCTTCTTCGGTAGAGATAAACGTATCGCCTGCACGAGGAACGGTAGAAAGACCAAGTACCTGAACTGGACGTGAAGGCCCAGCTTCTGTAAGGGCTTGACCGTTCTCATCGAACATTGCACGAACACGACCATAAGCCACACCGGCAACAATCGCGTCACCAATATGCAAAGTACCGGACTGTACCAGTACCGTGGACACGGCGCCACGTCCCTTGTCGAGGTTTGCTTCAATAGCAACGCCACGAGCTTCTTTATGGGGGTTCGCTTTAAGGACCATGGTGTTGTCTGCAGTGAGACAGACAGCTTCCAAGAGCGCATCAATGTTGAGGTTATCGCGTGCTGAGACATCCACGAACATGGTGTCTCCACCGTATTCTTCAGGGATGAGGTCGTATTCAGTAAGCTGTCCACGAACCTTATCAGGTGAAGCGCCCTCTTTATCGATCTTGTTGACAGCCACAATCATAGGTACTTTAGCGGCCTGTGCGTGACGGATAGCTTCAACAGTCTGAGGCATTACGCCATCGTCTGCTGCAACCACCAAAATTGCGATGTCAGTGACTTTAGCACCACGGGCACGCATTGCGGTGAACGCTTCGTGACCGGGAGTATCAATAAAGGTGATAGCTCGCTTTTCGCCTTCAACAGTCGTGTGAATCTGGTACGCGCCGATGTGCTGGGTAATGCCACCGGCTTCTCCCTCAATCACGTTCGTATTACGGATAGCGTCAAGCAAACGGGTTTTACCATGATCGACGTGACCCATAACAGTCACCACTGGAGGACGAATCTCTAGAACATCATCATCTTCTGCAGCGGTTTCTGCTTCAAGGTTAATGTCGAAGGATTCGAAAAGTTCGCGTTCTTCGTCTTCAGGGGAAACGATTTTAACAACGTAACCGAGTTCTGCGCCGAGCAGTTCAAAGGTTTCTTCATCCAATGACTGAGTTTGCGTTGCCATTTCGCCAAGACGGAATAGCACGGTAATCAACGATGCAGGGTTTGCGTTAATTTTCTCAGCAAAATCGGTAATAGATGCACCACGGCGAAGACGAACGAGAGTGTTTCCGTCACCGCGAGGAATCTGAACACCTGCCAAGTGCGGTAGTAGAACCTCTTCAAGGTCACGATTGATGCGTGCACGCTTCTTGCTCTTGCGCTTAGAACCGGCACCTCCGCGGCCGAAAGCACCCTGTGCATTTCCGCGTCCACCACCGGGTCCGCCACGTCCTGGTCCGCGGTTGAATCCGCCACCGGAGTTGCCGCCACGGCGAGAGTTACCACCGGCACCGCCGCCACGAGGGCTAGCACCAGGTGTCATCTTTGTTGGCATCATATTAGGTGATGGGCGGTTTGCGCCGCTACCTGCATTTGCTGCGGGGCGAGGAGCGTTATTACCCGCTGGGCGAGGAGTATTTGCGCCACCGGAGCGAGGAGCATTGTTGCCTGCGGTGCGAGGAGCACCATTTGCGGCAGGACGTGGGTTACGTCCGCCACCGGGGCGTGCTCCAGCGTTTGCGCCACCGGAGCGAGGAGCATTATGTCCTCCACGCTGGTTACGTCCACCACGAGCAGAAGCATTACCGCCACGTTCAGAACGCCCACCACGTTCAGAGTTCTTGCCCATTCCCTGTTGTGTAGAGAAGGGGTTGTTGCCGGGGCGAGGGCCAGGTTTAGGCCCAGGCTTAGCGGAGACCGCACCGGGTTTAGGCGTATTTGCCGGTGTCGGTGCTGGCTGAGACATTCCCTGTTGTGTAGAGAAGGGGTTGTTGCCGGGGCGAGGGCCAGAGGGCTTCGCCGCGTTCTTAGGCTGAACGGGTTTCTCTGGCTGCGCTGCAGGCTTAGCAGCAGGTGAAGGCTGAGAAGTTTTAGCTTCCGCAACTGGTGCTTTAGCTGGAGGTTTAGGTCCAGGTTTAACAGCTGAGCTGGTAGAAGGTTTAGGTGCAGGCTTCGCTGCACCTGTTGTTTTAGGTGAAGAACTCTTCTGCGGAGCTTTCTCAGCTTTTTCTGCAGAGTTTTCTTTCTTGGGGAACGCTGCACGTAGTTTTTTCTCTACGGGAGGTTCAACGGTCGAAGACGCACTTTTGACGAATTCGCCGAGTTCTTGAAGCTTTGCAACAGCTTCTTTAGAGGTGATACCGAGATCTTTCGCGATCTCGTGTACGCGGGGTTTAGCCACTTTTCTCCTGTCCTGGCTCACGCCGAGGACGGCGCGAACCTTCAGTACTTGAGATAAACGGGTGTATTACGGTTGTAACCACCCATCATTTTGCCGGTAACAGAGCACGTAATAGTACTCATTGTGCGGCACTCATAGGGTTTCCATCAGTTTTCTGACTCGCTTTCGAATAAGAAGTCGTCAAACTAGTTGACTTACATTAGTTCGCCACCCGACTCGCCTGGTGACGAGCCGAGGAGAACGTCGTTGACGTTGATGTTTCGACAACGAGTTCTACGGCATTGACCCGTGTGCGAAACGCTCGATTGAAAGCTCCTTTTTTCTGAGCTTTATTCAAACATTCATGGCTATGATGTAGCCATGCTCCGCGTCCGGGTAGTCGTCGTCGCATATCCCATACCACGCGAGGCGGTTGCCCCGCCGTGACGTTTTCTAAAGCGACTCGGACTAATTCTTCTTGTGCTGTTACTTCACGACATCCGATACAAGTTCGTTGGGGTTTCATGAGTATGAGCTCATCCCTTCTTACTATATTCGGATATTTCACGCTGTCTTTTGGGGTCAATGCCCCGCAAGAAACGGCTACACCTATGGTGCGTCGTTTCGTAACACCACTATCAGTCTATCGTTCTTCATCGACAGAACTGAAACTTTGTTAGTTAACTCGCATTCTGCGTGTTATTCTTCGTCTTCTCCGACGGCCTGATTGTAACGAGATTCAGAAAGAATATCGATACGCCAACCAGTAAGTTTCGCCGCAAGACGAGCGTTCTGACCTTCTTTACCAATAGCCAAAGAAAGCTGATCATCTGGCACTACCGCACGAGCAGAGAAAGTTTTAGGGTCAATCACCGTTACATGTTTAACTCTTGCCGGTGAAAGAGCCGCAGAAATAAATTCTGTGGGGTCTTCAGAATAATCAACGATATCAATTTTTTCGTCGTTAAGTTCAGACATCACCGCGCGCACACGAGCGCCCATCTCACCGATACAAGAACCTTTAGGGTTAATGCCAGGTTTGGTAGCACGCACAGCAATCTTGGTGCGATGGCCGGCTTCACGTGCTACTTCCATGATTTCGACGAGGCCTTCTTGAATTTCTGGTACTTCATGTTCAAAAAGTCCACGCACAAACTTGGGGTGTGTTCGAGAAAGTACGATGGAAGGACCTTTAGGCCCACGGCGGGCTTCAAGGATATATGAGCGGAAACGCAAACCGTGCGGGTAGCGCTCGCCGGGAACCTGCTCGGAAGTGGGAAGGACAGCTTCGACAGCTCCCAAATCAACATGAACCATGCGAGGGTTAGGGCCCTGTTGCACGATACCAGAAACAATCTCTCCTTCGCGGTCACGGAAAACGCCGAGAACTTGAGAGTCTTGAGCGTCACGAAGACGTTGCTGAATAATTTGTCGAGCTGTTGAAGAAGCGATACGTCCAAAGTTATTGGGAGTGTCGTCGAATTCACCAATTTTTTCGTCGTTTTCGTCTAGTTCTGGTGCCCAGATAGTGACGGTTCCTGTGGTGAGGTCAATTTCTGCTCGTGATTCGCGAATAGCTCCAGGCTGTTTGTGGTACGCCAGAAGTAGTGCGTTCTCGATCATCGGTATAACCTCATCGAGGACGATATCCCCTTCTTTTTCAAGCTTTCGCAGGATGCTCAAATCAATATCCATGGCAGGCCTTTCCTTCTACAACAGACCGGGGCACGCGTGTACCCCGGCTCCGCCTTCTCTAACATTCAGGCGGAAGATACCGCATGAACCTTCGTGTTTAACGTTTTCTCTACTTAGTGATTCTAGCGAATTTTCCCACTAGTGATTGAATTCAATTTCTACTTTTGCGGCAGAAATTGCCTCCCACAGAAGTTTTTCGCTCTCTTTGTAGGATTCTTTCTGACCTTTTTTCGTCTGTTTTTTACGACGAATCATGGCGCCGTCTTCTTCGACGTTGTCTAAGCGAGCTAAAAATTGTTCCCCTGATTCAAGAGTGATGTCTAGTAGACGTCCCTGTGCCCGTTTCCAGTGTCGGACTTCGGTGAGTGCACGTGTAGCTCCAGGAGAAGAAACTTCTAAAGCATACGGGACGTTTCCGTCTTCTGCTTCATCAAGTGCGTTAGAAAGAGCTCCAGAAATTTCAGCTAAGGTGTCGAGGGAGAGCAGATCAGTGCGGTCTTCGGTGTAGTCAACAACAACTTCTAGAGTACGGTGCATGCCAGAACCTTGAGCTTTAAGACTCTCAAGCACACAACCAAATTGTGCAATTACTGATTCAATGCTCTCTCTGACGTCCTCGACGTTGAGGAAGGCGCTGTATTGTTCGGGTGCAGATACTCGAGCTAAAGCACGTTCAGCTGCACGACGCTCTCTAGCATTCATAGTATTCTTTTGAGAAGGTTGTACCATCAGCTACTTTCTTTTTCAGATTAAATCGAACTAGCGGTTAAGCCTACCGTCTATGGCACCACTTTTCCTATGAGAACACCCCTAACACGGTGGTGTGTGAGAGCTAACGTAAAAAGAGAAGGTAGATTCGGCAGGTCGTACACTCTCAACACCACTGATGACAAGAAAAGGGTTATACCACGATGAAATCTTCGACTCTAGCAAGCGCGCTCACAGGTAGCTCTCTTGTCATAGTGCTAGCCCTTGGCGCATACTCTCAAGTTCAGGAGCGTCATCAGGCAGAATCTTTAGCACCGTACACTCGCATATCTAGCGCTCTCATTGAGGTACAAGATTCTTTAGCTTCACAGCAAACTCCCGTATCTGATGAGCTAAAATCTTTGGTTCAACAACAACTAGATTCGTTACCTCATTCGGCAAATATTCTAGCGGGCAAGGACCACCCCAAGGATGATTCTCCCTCGTGGGAGAAGACCTTTGATTCTTCTGTACAAAAGCTATATCACGAGGTTTTTATCAATGCAGATCAACAATCCGAAGCTCAAAATTTTGTTCGTTCTGAACCGTTAGAGTTTGTTCAGCAGTTACAAGATTTTGCTCAAGAACATCAGATAAAGCTCTCTGAGGTGAAAGCTCCAAAGACAGTTGCTTGCCGTCCTCTTTCAGAGCGTACCCCAGCACCTGAGAGCGTTGCACGTCTTCTTCAAGCAAGCTATGCGTACCATTATGCCAGTGAGGTCATTGGGGCAAGAACCGATGTCGATAGCTTTTCTGCCCAAGAGGTGTCAGATATTGAGCGTTCGCAGCAGCAAGCACAACTCTTTGAACGCCAGCTTGTTCAAGCAGTATCGTGTCAGTATCAGTTACCAAAACAGCAGGTTACTTATCCGGTTGACGTTGCACAAGGGTACACATTTTTAGAAGAACAATCTGATGTTTTACAGAAGAATGCTTTAGCAGTTGTTGCCGACCGCAACGTACCAAGTGATGCGCAAATTTTTATTCTTTCTACCCGTATCTTTTTAGAAGGCTAGTTCAGTTCTTCTGATACTTCGTGACAAGGTATATAGCTGAGGGTGTTCGTACGATGAAAACATCGTACGAACACCCTCAGCTTCGTATGGTTTGTTCTTAGGCAGATACTTCTTCAGCCGTTATCTCTTGTTGTACTTGTGCAACGGCCTCATCAAGGTTCACTTCGCGAGATGATCCGGTTCGGCGGTCACGAATTTCGATCTTTCCGTCTGCGTAGCCACGTCCAACAACAATAATTGTTGGCACACCGAGCAGCTCAGAATCTTTAAATTTCACGCCGGGTGATACCTTCGGACGGTCGTCAAAAATCACGTCAATCCCTGCAGCTTCGAGCTCATCAACAAGTTTTTGAGCACCAGCAAGGATTTCTTCACCTTTGCCTGTTGCCACAACATGCACGTCTGCTGGTGCGATGTTTCGGGGCCAGATAAGGCCCTTCTCATCATTATTTTTTTCAGCAATAGCAGCTAGCGCGCGAGTAACACCTACGCCGTAGGAGCCCATCGTAACTGTTTGTAGCTTTCCGTCCTGATCAAGGACTTTGAGCTCAAGTGCTTCAGCGTATTTACGTCCTAGCTGGAAGATATGTCCCATTTCAATACCACGAGCAGTGTACAGTTCACCAGAGCCATCGGGGGCCATATCACCTTCACGGACTTCGCAGGCTTCAATAGTAGCGTCTGCCACGAAGTCACGGCCTACAACAGCGTCATACACGTGGTGTTCAGCTTGGTTAGCGCCAGCAATCCAAGCGCTTCCTTCTACGATACGTGGGTCAACATAGAAAGGAATACCTGTAGCAGATTCTTCACCTAAGAGTTGTTGCTCTCGTGATACGCCTGGGCCGATATATCCCTTGACCAGTTGCGGGAAGTCTTTGAGGTCGTTCTCGTTTGCTGGTTCTACCTCAACTTCGCCGCCAACACCTAGTAGCGCACCAATGTTAACCTCCACACGAGAAAGATCTACGTTACGGTCTCCAGGGATGCCAATAGCAGCCAGACGACGCTCTCCATCAGGCAAAATAACCGCAACAATCAGTGTTTTGAGGGTATCTTTCGCCTCCCATGAGCAGTTCTCACGAGGATAAAGCTCGTTTGATACCTGCACCAAAGATTCGATAGTAGTTGCCTGAGGCGTTTTACGAACACTTGCTGCTGGTGTGTTACTCGCATCTACAGTTTCTAGCGGGTAGGTAGTGACAGCTTCAACGTTCGCAGCATATCCACCAGCAGAACGCACAAAGGTATCTTCGCCGATAGGCGTCGGGTGCAGGAATTCTTCAGAACGAGAACCACCCATAGCACCAGATTGTGCTTGGACAATGACGATTTCTAGTCCGAGTCGTTCAAAGATACGCTGATAGGCGCCACGGTGTGCGTTATAGGCTTCTTCGAGTCCGCTGTCGTCAAGGTTGAAAGAGTAGGAGTCTTTCATGATGAATTCTCGTCCGCGCAAGAGCCCAGCACGTGGGCGTGCTTCATCACGGTATTTTGTTTGGATTTGGTAAAGGTAGACGGGGAGGTCTTTATACGAGGTGTAAAGGTCTTTAACGAGAAGCGTGAACATTTCCTCGTGGGTGGGGGCAAGGAGCATATCTGCGCCTTTGCGGTCTTTGAGGCGGAAGAGGTTATCTCCGTATTCATCCCAACGGTTCGTGGCTTCGTAGGGTTCACGTGGGAGCAGCGCGGGAAAGTGTACTTCTTGGGCGCCAATAGCGTTCATCTCTTCGCGGACGATGTTCTGCACTTTGTTGAGCACCGAGAGTCCTAATGGTAACCAAGTGTAGATACCTGGTGCGGCACGGCGAATGTATCCGGCACGAACTAAGAGTTTATGGCTGATAACTTCTGCATCGGAAGGGTCATCGCGCAGGGTGCGCAAAAAGAGTTGTGAAAGGCGAATAGCCACCAAAATCATCCATTCTTATTGTGGGGTGCTCATGAGTGTTTGTGACACTTGTTGAGGAATATTTGTACTTATTTTAGCGTAGATGCTCTGTTGATGATGTTCCTTAACGGGCAAGGCATCGACGATGTTATGGGGAAGAAAAGATAGTTTTTAGAACGTCACCGTTGCAAAAGTACCGTGTTGTTCCATACCGAGACTTTGATATAGCCGGTAGGCGCGTTGGTTATGACTATTGACGTACAAACTAATATGAGGGAATCTTGGGCGAATAAGTTCGATAGCTTGAGCTAGTAGAGGTGCAGATAGCCCTACCCCACGGTAGGCAGGATGCAACCATACCCCCTGTATTTGGCAAAGATCTGAGTACGCTAGCCCAAGGTCTGCTTTGAAGATGACAACACCATCATCGTTGGTGGCAACGAGGGTTCTTCCTGTTCTAATGTATTCTTCAACTCGTTGGATGTATCCGGCGGAGTCTCTAGTCATCGGGTCATAACCCACTTCTTCAATAAACATTGCCACAGAAGCTTTAAGTAGTGAATGGCGGTCGGAGGTACGTGCCCAGCGGACGGCGTTCTCTTTAATGGCTGGAACGTCAAGGTTTTTTTGCTGAGGTTGAATTTTTTGTGTGGTAAATGTTTCTAAAGATTTCTGTGGGTCAAGGTATAGTAGCGGCTGATTTTCGCTCACGGAGAGAGGCGTTGCTGCTTTAGGTTGTAGAAGTTCCCATAACCCAAGAACGTCTTCAGCGTCGCCAATGATGGATGATATGTATTTGATAGAGCGGGTAATCATGGTACTGGCATGTTTACGGTATTCTTTGGGAATTACGATAGGGACACAATTTGATCCTAACCAGAAGGCGCCTACCATCGTGAAGAATGTTGCGGAGTGTTCTTGAGAGTATTTTTCATGAGGCTCAAGAATCTCATTTTGTAGCGGGATAGGTCTCCGTGGTTTTAATGTAATTTTGTCAAAAAGTTTTTCCGTAACTTTTTTGACGGTTTGGCTCATTCGTTCGCTATTGGGCAGATACGGTTTTCGTGTGTTGGTGTTTTTGCGTTCTGTCTCAAAGTTACCGTAGGCGAGTTCTACTCCATGATGGACTATCGGTGCGTTCTCATAAACAGGTATGAAGATGCCCATGAACCCATAGTTTTGGCGTTGCCCGCTCAAGGTGGAGGGTGTTGGTAGTCCAAAGCGCTCTAGATGTTCTGAAGCGTAGAGGTTCTTGATGGGGTCGGTGGCTATCATCGTTTCAAGTTCGTCCCAATCGTCAATGGTTAGGGGACGAATAAGAACATCCTCTGTGTTGCGTTGAAAAAATGAGAGCACGGTGGCCACAGCTTTCTTCAGGTTGAATGTATGACACTGGCCAGGGGTATGGTGTTTCCCTGGCCAGTACTTACGGGTTATTTGACAATGACTTGCGCACCAGGCCCATCTTCTGGGATGTATTCGCCGTTGGCTTCCATTTCTTCGGCAATACGGGTAGCTTCTTCGATGAGAGTTTCAACAATTTGGTCTTCGGACACGGTTTTGATGACTTCGCCTTTGACGAAAATTTGTCCTTTGCCGTTACCTGATGCGACGCCGAGGTCTGCTTCGCGAGCTTCACCAGGCCCGTTGACGACACATCCCATAACGGCAACGCGAAGCGGAACTTTCATGCCTTCGAGCCCTTTAGTGACGTTTTCTGCTAGTTCCCAGACGTTGACTTGTGCTCGTCCGCAGGAGGGACAAGATACGATGTCAAGTTTTCGAGGACGAAGGTTCAGCGATTCAAGAATCTGTGAACCTACTTTGACTTCTTCAACAGGAGGAGCAGAAAGCGACACTCGGATAGTGTCACCGATGCCTTGAGATAGGAGCGCCCCGAAAGCCGTTGCGGATTTGATGGTGCCTTGAAAGGCTGGTCCAGCTTCTGTAACGCCTAGGTGCAAAGGCCAGTCTCCGCGTTCTGCTAGGCGTTTATATGCTTCGACCATGACTACGGGGTCATTGTGTTTAACGGAGATTTTGAAGTCGTAGAAGTCGTGTTCTTCAAAAAGCGAGGCTTCCCAGACTGCGGATTCTACGAGCGCGTCGGGTGTTGCTTTGCCGTATTTTTGGAGGAGGCGCTTGTCGAGGGAGCCGGCGTTGACTCCGATACGGATGGAGGTTCCGTGGTCATTCGCCATTTGCGCGATTTCTTTGACTTGGTCATCGAATTGTCGGATGTTTCCGGGGTTAACGCGAACGGCTCCACAGCCTGCTTCAATGGCGGCATATACGTATTTGGGTTTGAAGTGGATATCTGCGATAACGGGTATTTGTGATTGCTTTGCAATGATAGGTAGTGCTTCTGCGTCTTTGTCGGTGGGGCAAGCCACACGTACGATGTCGCAACCGGCAGCGGTAAGTTCAGCAATTTGTTGGAGGGTTGCACCAATATCGTGTGTCTTGGTGGTTGTCATTGACTGCACCGACACTGGAGAGTCTGAGCCCACACCTACGGACCCAACTTTGAATTGTCGGGTTTTGCGACGTGGCGCAAGTGTAAGCGGGGCGGGTGCGGGCATGCCTAAACTGACCGAAGCCAAGATGTTCCTCCAAAGACTTGTCGGTGGTGCGCGCGATGCGCACCGATACCGTTATCTATTGTGCACCAGATACTAGTGTTTTTTCGAATGCAGTGGGCTTCGCGACGAGTTTCTGCTGTAGATATAGCTCTCAGCGCAATGTTAAGAGCGTCGGTGTTTGTTTGTTCTTCCACGATATACCACCTTCATAAGAGTGGTTGTCTGTTTTGTCACAGATAGTTTTTAGAAGAGGTTAATAGGTTTGATGATGTCGGCAAGGATAAGGACCACCGACATAAGGATGAATGCTCCAGCTACGACCCATGTCAGTGGAAGAAGCTTTACGGGGTCAAAGGGCCCAGGATGAGCTTTACCTCGTAGGCGTGCCCAACCTTTTCGGAGGCCCTCCCATAGTGCGCCGGCAACGTGTCCTCCATCAAGCGGTAACAATGGAATGAGGTTGAAGACGAATAGCATGAGGTTCATGGAACCGATTAGGGAGATGAGCGTAGCGCTTTTAGAACGTAAATCGATACGGTCTGTTGCTGCGATTTCACCTGCGGCACGCCCGACTCCAACAACGGAAACGGGTGAGTCTGCGGGGCGTTCGCTTCCAGTAATGAGTGATTCTCCCACTGAGAATACTCTCGCTGGAAGTTTGAGGACTGTTGCGCCAATACGTTCGAGGGTATTCCCCACTTCGGGGAGAACTTGTCCAATATGTCCTGGTGTTAGTTCGCTAGTGGGGCTAACACCGATGAAACCAACGGTGATGGTTTTGTAGGTTCCGTCGGGGTTCTTTTCGTATTGTCCTGTGAGTTGGTTATAGACCGGTCTCACCGTTTCCAACGGGGTGATGGTCAGTTCTCGTGTTTTTCCATCTTTTTCAACGGTTACTGGAACAGCGTGGTTTGCGTTCCGTTGGATGAGAGAGGTGAGTTGTTCCCACGAGGTGACCTGTTCACCGGCAAAAACAGTAATAGTATCTCCAGCTGTAAGACCTGCCGCGTGTGCTGGAGAGTCGGGATCTGTGTTGGTGCAGCTGGCACGGTTGGCTTGGTCTGCGTTAGTGGCAGTGACGGTATGTACGCATTGTGAAATGGTTTCGATGGTGGTTGTGGGCTGGTATTTTCCAAAACCGAGGATGAGCACTGCCATACAGAGAACCCCAATGAGGAGGTTCATGGTGGGCCCGCCGAGCATGATGATAATGCGTTTGTGGACTGGCAGTTGGTAGAACAATCGCCCTTCGTCCTTTGGTGTGATACGTTCGGAGTCGATGTCGCGTGCGTCTTGGTAAATCTGCGATAGGCGGTTGTGACGAGTGGTTTTTGAGGCGGGTGGGTACATCCCAATCATTGAGATGTATCCGCCAAGAGGGATGGCTTTGATTCCGTATTCGGTTTCGCCAACTTTTCGGGAGAAGATGGTTGAGCCGAACCCAATCATGTATTGAGGCACTCTGACGTTGAAGAGTTTTGCGGGGACGAGGTGCCCTATTTCGTGTAAAGCGATAGAGAGAATGATGGCGAGTGTCATGATGACGACTCCCCCAATAAATAAGGCGGTACCCATGTTTGTTTCCTCTCTGCGCTGTTCGTGGTGAAATTCTTTAAACTTCACCTATCAAACCATGTTTTCGAGTGTTGTGGCAGTGCTACGCACCGTGTATTGAGCTAGTACACAGTTTTTTCTGGGATGTTAAGCGTAGTTTTTACAGTATTTTTGGTGGTTATTGTGTGCAGGGTCGAGGCGTGAGCGTTATTTGTGCAGGTTGCTCCCCTCCCTCCATAAAACAACACAAGAAAAGATGAAACCATAAGAACACAATCTCCTTATGGTCACAAAAACCCTCTACACAACACCTTGCAGAACTTTAACTATATGTCACCAACACAAAAACTTCACAAAAGAACATAATAGGCGTTACGTGCCACATAAATACAAAATAACATTTTCTAATATCAATAAAACTACTAGTCAAAAGACATTTTTAAGCTAATCATAAAAATTCTTTCCATAACAAAACCAGCACACCTTTTAACATTCAACAGCTCAATGGATACGATAAAAACGTCACATAAAAACACCGCTCACATAAACAAAAAGCGGTTACCGCAAACAGGAGTGCAGACATGACCGTTCACACGGAATCGCACACAGCAGAGCACGACATCTTCGCCGTCGCATGGAAAGATTTCACCTCGGGACCATGGCAAGAACATGTAGACCTCAGAGACTTCATCCAACGCAACTACACCCCCTATGAAGGCGACGCCTCCTTCCTCGCCGGCCCCACCGACAAAACACTCAGAGTCTGGGACACCCTCGAAAAGAAATACCTCTCGGTAGAACGCAAACAACGCGTCTATGACGTCGACACTAACACCCCTGCAGAAATCGACGCATTCCCTGCCGGCTACATCAGCGAAGACGATGACGTCTGCGTCGGATTACAAACAGACGTTCCCCTCAAACGTGCCATGATGCCCAACGGCGGCTGGCGTATGGTCGAAACCGCCATCAAAGAAGCCGGCAAAGAACCCAACCCAGACATCAAAAAAATATTTACCGAATACCGCAAAACCCACAACGACGCAGTATTCGACATCTACACCCCACGTATCCGCGCAGCCCGTTCATCACACATCATCACCGGCTTACCCGACGCCTACGGACGTGGACGCATTATCGGCGACTACCGCCGTGTAGCGCTCTACGGCGTAGACTTCCTCATCCGAGAAAAAGAAGCCGATAAACACAAAGTCGCTGACCAAGGATTCTCCGAACACTGGGCACGATACCGCGAAGAACACTCAGAACAAATCAAAGCCCTCAAACGACTCAAAAACATGGCACAATCCTACGGATTCGACATCTCAGGGCCCGCAAAAAACGCACAAGAAGCCGTCCAATGGACCTACTTCGCATACCTCGCATCCGTCAAATCACAAGACGGTGCAGCCATGTCCATCGGACGACTCTCTGGCTTCCTCGACATCTACTTCGAACGAGACCTCGCCAACGGAACCATCACCGAATCTGATGCACAAGAAATGATCGACGCGCTCGTTATCAAACTACGCATCGTCCGCTTCTTACGCACCATCGACTACGATCAAATCTTCTCAGGAGACCCATACTGGGCAACATGGTCCGACGCAGGATTCGGAGACGACGGACGAACCCTCGTCGTCAAAACGTCCTTCCGACTCCTACAGACTCTACGCAACCTCGGACCAGCCCCAGAACCAAATATCACCATCTTCTGGGACGAAAAACTTCCCGCAGGATACAAAGAGTTCTGCTCCGCTATCTCCATCGAAACCTCCTCCATCCAGTACGAATCTGATCCACAAATCCGAAACACTTGGGGAGACGACGCCGCCATCGCATGCTGCGTATCCCCCATGAAAGTCGGAAAACAAATGCAGTTCTTTGGCGCTCGCGTCAATGCTGCTAAAGCGCTGCTTTACGCAATCAACGGTGGGCGAGACGAGATGAGCGGAAAGCTCATCGTTGAAGGGTACGAACCCATCACCGGTGACGGGCCTCTTGATTTTGACGAAGTCTGGCAAAAATATGAAGAGATGCTCGATTGGGTGATTGCAACCTACGTTGAAGCTCTCAACATTATTCACTACTGCCACGATAAATATGCTTATGAAGCTATTGAGATGGCGCTCCACGATTCCGACGTCATTCGAGCTATGGGATGCGGTATCGCTGGGCTATCCATTGTTGCAGACTCACTTTCTGCTATTAAGTATGCGAAAGTCACCCCTGTCCGCGACGAAACAGGACTCATCGTTGATTACATCACCGAAGGAGACTTCCCTGCCTACGGAAACGACGACGACAGAGCAGACGATATCGCCGCAACAATCGTCCATACGGTCATGAGCAAGATTAAAGCTATCCCGCTTTATCGTGATGCTATCCCCACCCAGTCAGTGCTCACGATTACCTCAAACGTTGTCTACGGTAAAGCTACCGGAAACTTCCCTTCCGGACACCGTGCAGGAACACCTTTCTCCCCCGGCGCAAACCCCGAAAACGGTATGGATACACACGGCATGGTGGCTTCCATGCTTTCTGTTGGCAAACTTGACTACCAAGATGCTCTCGACGGTATTTCCTTGACCAACACCATCACCCCCACCGCATTGGGGCGCACCAAAGAAGAACAAGTTCAGAACCTTGTAGGAATCCTTGATGCAGGATTCTTACCAGAAGAAGACTAACCGCATATAACGGTTACCCCATGGGTTACCTCGTGTTGGTATATGCCCTCATGCTGAGGCATATACCAACACATCACTTGAAAAATCTAAGGAGAAAATTATCATGGCAGTCAAAACCTTTGAAGAACGTCTTGCAGAGATGAAAGCTAACCGAGCTAACGTCCCTGCAGATCAGCATGGCCTATACCATGCAAATATCAACGTCCTCAACCGTGAGACCCTCGAAGACGCAATGGAAAACCCCGATAAATACCCAAACCTCACCGTTCGAGTCTCTGGGTATGCCGTAAACTTTGTGCGTTTGACGCGTGAGCAGCAACTTGACGTTCTCTCACGGACTTTCCACCAGAGTGCTTAACTCTCTTCTGGTCAATAATGTCTACATCAACAGTAGAAACGATGCCGTTGGGGGAACAAGGCTTTGCTCCCCCAGCGTCTCGTCATGCAGGAGCTGGAACGTGGGGTCTTGGTGAACTCACCGATTTAGAACGAAGCGAACAACTCAAAAGAATGAGAGAGGGAAAATTAGGTTCTGTCCATTCTTGGGAGCTCGTTACCGCGGTAGATGGCCCCGGCACTCGGATGACGGTCTTTATGAATGGTTGTCCGCTGCGGTGCGTGTACTGTCATAATCCAGATACGTTTAACATGCGTGATGGTCAGCCAGTTGAAGCTCAAGAATTAATCAAACGCATCAAACGGTATCGCAAAATTTTTAAATCTACCGGTGGTGGTTTAACAATTTCTGGTGGAGAAGTCCTCATGCAGCGTGCTTTTGCGTGGAATGTTCTCATGGGCGCTAAATCTTTAGGTATTCATACGTGCATTGATACCTCTGGTTATTTAGGTGCAGCAGCTACCGATGATTTTCTTGAGTCAGTAGATTTAGTTCTTCTCGATGTTAAAGCCGGTGATGAGGAAACCTACCATCGTGTGACAGGACGACGTTTACAACCAACTATTGATTTTGGTGACAGACTCAACGCTCTTGGCAAAGATGTATGGATTCGTTTTGTTTCAGTGCCTGGTTACACCGACTCTTATGAGAATGTAGAGAATGTTGCAGATATTGTATGCCGCTGGCCCCAATCTGTTCGAAGAGTAGAGGTCTTACCTTTTCACCAGATGGGAACAGATAAATGGCATTCTTTGGGTCTTGAATACAAACTTGAAGACGTTCGTCCTCCCAGTAAAGAAGAAACAGAGCGGGTACGCCAACAATTTCGGGACCGCGGGCTCACCGTCTATTAAAGTGCCATTACTGGAATTCTGAACTTTTTAGTAGTTCACATAAATATGCGCTGTTAAAGACCACGGCAGCAAGTTCTCAAGGAGCTTGCCGCCGTGGTCAACACGTTTTGGTACATCTACTATTGTGCCAGTATTTCGCCGGCACGTATACGTGCCCAGCGCTCTGCTTCTAAAACTGAGTCCAAGGTCAAGTTTTTTTCGGAACAATATGCACTCGACGATTCATGTTCGTCCAGTACTTTTTGAACGGTATCAATCATCGCGGTAAAAGAAATTTTCTTCTCATGGAAGGCTTCTACTGCTTCTTCATTCGCAGCGTTAAATACCGTGGGTAGGGTTCCTCCACGACGTCCAGCGTCTTTGATGATACGGACTGCTGGGAACGCTTCTTCATCAAGAGGCTCAAAAGTCCATTTCTGTGCGATGTTCCAGTTACAGGCGGGTGCAACGCGAGGGATACGATACGGCCATGTCAGACCTAACGCAATGGGTAGGAGCATGGTCGGTGGGCTAGCTTGGGCAATTGTTGTACCGTCAATAAATTGAACCATAGAATGTACCACTGATTGCGGGTGCACTGTGACGTCAATATGGTCAAGGTCTACACCAAAGAGGTAGTGTGCTTCTAATACCTCAAGAGCTTTATTGACCATCGAAGCAGAGTTTGTTGTTACGACTTTACCCATATCCCATGTAGGGTGTGCTAGGGCTTGCTCAGGGGTAACATGTTGTAGTTGTTCTTTGGTCATTCCACGAAATGGCCCGCCCGATGCGGTGAGGATTAATCGTTCAATTTCGCTGTCGTGTCCGGCGTTTAGGGCCTGAGCTAGAGCAGAATGTTCAGAATCAACAGGAATTAGGGGTTGTTCGTGTGGTGATTGATCTACTGCTTGGCGGACTAAAGCCCCACCAGCAATGAGGGACTCTTTATTTGCTAACGCAATGTGTGCGCCAGAGGATAAAGCTGCCAGGGTTGGGCGTAAACCGATGGAACCGGTGATTCCGTTCAGTACTATATCTGCACCGCAGCTCGCAGCTTCAGAAGATGCGTTTTCGCCGCAGATAATCTGTGGGGTGTACCCAGATAATCCATGTGCTGTGCTGTGCTGTTGGATGAGTTCTTGTAAGGTGATACGGTCTTGTTCTGTTCCGCTCGTTGCGATCAGTTCTGCTCGAGTTTCTACAGCTTGTTGCGCTAATAGTTCTAAGGAGTTTCGTCCAGCAGAGAGCGCCCTAACACGGATGGGGGCATCAGCATCGTAGAGGCTAGTATGCGATAGGGAGCATAAGTGCCGTAGCACTTGGAGTGCTTGAGTTCCAATAGAGCCAGTTGACCCAAGAATGCTAAGGGTTCGGCCTACCCCACAATGTTGAAGATATTCATCACTTAGGGACTCTAGAGGATGAGTATTTGTACGAGGTTTAGCTGTGCCACCAAATTTCATAGTATGTAGTTTACCGTCTTTGCTGAAACACTTTGAGGACACCATGATTAGTAGCCGTGTTTTAAAATGACGATGCGAGGGTGCTAGCATCTCGGTTGAGAGCTATCAGCCTCGCATCGCACGGTAGTGATAAGTTTTAGTTTTTTGCGCCTAGTTTGCCCCAGATAAACAGAGCAATAAGAGAACCAATAACAGCAGTGACGATAGTACCGAAGCTGAGCTCGGTAATGCCGTTAGAAAGGCCAGGAATAAAGGTTCCCAACCATCCGCCGATGAACGCACCAACAATACCCAATGCGGTGGTGACAATAAATCCTCCACCTTGTTCACCGGGCATGATGAACTTAGCGAGTGCACCAGCGATGAGGCCTAAAATAATCCAGGTAATAAGACCCATTTTTATCTCCCTATTTTTATGAGAGTTTCCGCTCTCTGAAAGTATGATGACAGAAAATGCTTCAACCATTAGTCATTATACCTAGATAGTCAGCAGGGTGATATTTTCTTAAGACATTATGCTCTCAGCAAGTAATGAAGTTGACATAAAACTATTTCAAATCAAGTATTAGTTCAATACAGCGATCCATAAATGCGTCAACTTGCGTCTCTTCATAACATAAAGAACCTACAGCGCTACGAAAAACTGCCCGACGAACCAGACCCGCAGAAAGTTCTCCCTCACCTCGAAAATGCTGACGCAGTTTCTCGCATAATGCATCCACATCATCCACAAAATATCCTTGAACCCGTGCAGAGCTAGGACGACGGAAACGCTCTCCTGAGGCACGGTTGATACGCCCCATCACTAATTCAGCACTTTCCTCTACCGCTTGACGCCACGTCTGACGTCCATATTTTTCAATATAACGACGACGTTCCAAAGACGCGAAACGGTCTTCAACACGATCTAACGTCGCGTCAACGTCAGCCGGATAGTAACCACCCTGCACCGGTGTAAAACTCATGGTGCGAATAGTCGTTGAGGTCATCATCCCCGGGTAAGTTTGTCCTGCGCGCAAATTTTCAAAATCCTCAACCAGCTGAACAAAAAAAGCGTCTACTTCACGCGCAGAATATCCTTGTTTCTTCGGCTCAACAGCACGGAACTCACGAACACGCTGACGTCTTTCTCCCATATAAACCACCTCAAAATACCCATGAAGATCATACTATTCCTTCATCGTCAAAGACCCTAAACAAGGAATTCAAAACCAGTGAATAGTACGTATCCAACAGCTAAACAAAAAACAATAGAATCTAACCGGTCCATTACTCCACCATGACCAGGAAGAATGTTTGACATATCTTTAATGCCAATTTCACGTTTAATCATAGATTCAGAAAGGTCACCAGCAGTCGCCGTCACAACCAATGCGCACGCCAGAATAACGCCAAACCACCACGGATACCCTAAAAAGAAACACGAAATAACAGCAGTCAATGCAGACCCTATCAAGGAGCCAGCAAACCCTTCCCACGTTTTTTTCGGAGAAATCGTTGGAGCCATAGGGTGCTTACCCCAGCGAACACCCGCCAGATACCCCCAAGTGTCATTCGCAACAGCCATCAACAAAATTAAAAATATTTTGCCAGAACCACCGTCAGTTCTAAACAACAACAAAGCTAATGCCACCATAAAAGGAACCCATGAGGTCACAAAGATAGACCCCATCACTGACATAATCATGCCATCTTTAGGCCCCAAAAGACGCCAAATAATTTGCGCTAGAATAGCGCAGACCATCGCAGTAATCATCCATTGCCCACCCCCAATATAAGCGATTAGGGGTAGGAATAATGCGCTTGCCACTGTAGGAAACATGGGTATTCCCATACCACGTTTCTTATTGATACCAGAAGTTACTTCCCACGTACCAACAGCAGCAGCAAGCGCACCAAGAATGACAAGAAGCCAAGGGTAGCAAAACAAACCGACAATAAGAAGAGCACCTAAAAAGGTACCTACGAAGATAGCAGCAGGAAGATTACGTCCCGCTTTAGAATTCTTTGACCCAGTTTGCTGTTTAACCCGAGCACTCATCAAATTTAGACCTCGAGAAGCTCCGCTTCTTTACGCTTGAAAAGCTCATCAATGTGGTCAATATGCTTTTTAGTCAAAGCGTCTAGTTCTTTTTCTCCGCGAGCACCTTCATCTTCGCCAACTTCGCCGTCTTTGACGAGCTTGTCGATAGCGCTCTTTGCAGTGCGACGGATGTTACGCACAGAAACGCGCGCTTCTTCAGCTTTATGACCAACAATTTTGATGTATTCTTTACGGCGTTCTTCTGTCATTTCTGGCATCACAACGCGAATCACATTACCGTCGTTTGCAGGGTTAGCACCAAGATCAGAGTTACGTAGAGCTTTCTCGATATCGCTAAGAGCAGACTTATCGTAAGGGGTAATAAGAATAGTTCGAGCTTCAGGAGTCTGGAAAGACGCCAGCTGCTGCAAGGGAGTAGGAGTTCCGTAGTATTCTACGGTCAGTGAAGAGAACAATGAAGGATTTGCACGGCCAGTACGCACGTTAGCGAATTCATTCTTTGCAGCTTCCACTGCCTTATCCATCTTTGTTGTTGCTTCTGCTAATGATTCCTCGATCAACGGTATCTCCTTTTAATACAGTATTTTTATCAGTCAAAATAACCGACAGGTATGCTCCCTATTAGTCTAGTTGATTTACTCTCTTCTTGCTTAAGACATCTCGAAGAAGCAAGTGTTAATTCCATGAAGAGTGAAGAGCTACCAACGCAAAGGGTTCTTTTGTTCATTAGGTATTTACACCAGATGAACAAAAGAACCCTCAAAAAACATCGCGCCTAGTTATTCTTAGGCTGTCACCAGAGTTCCCATCTTTTCGCCAAGAATAGCTCGAGTTACATTACCGTCACCTTGCATACCAAATACGCGCATCGTGACGTTGTTATCACGGCAGAGAGAGAACGCTGTCTGATCCATCACACGGATGTTCTTACGCATTGCCTCATCATAGGTGAGGCTATAAAGACGCTCAGCATCAGGGTTAGTCTTTGGGTCTGCAGTATAAATACCATCGACACCGTTCTTTGCCACCAAAACTTCATCTGCAGAGATTTCTAGAGCACGCTGCGCAGCAACTGTATCTGTCGAGAAATATGGTAAGCCAGCACCAGCACCAAAAATTACAACACGATCTTTTTGCATATGGCGAATAGCTCGGCGTGGAATATAGGTCTCAGCAACCTGCGGCATGGTGATAGCAGACTGAACACGAGTATCGATACCAGCCTGCTCAAGGAAATCTTGAAGAGCCAAGGAATTCATGACAGTACCTAGCATGCCCATGTAGTCTGCGCGGGAACGATCCATTCCCGCATTTGAAAGCTCTGCGCCACGGAAGAAGTTGCCTCCACCAATCACAATAGCGGTCTCTACTTTGCCGATGGTTGCAGCAATTTGTTCAGCAACTCCACGAACAACGTCGGTTGCAATACCGACTTCTCCACCGCCAAAGACTTCCCCCGATAGTTTGAGAAGAACTCGACGGCGTCCTGTGTCATCGCGATAGGTGGGGGTAGTAGCGGGCTGAGTCATGATGGCGCCTCCAAAAAGTTCTGTATTTATGATGCGTCATAAAACGCGTTCTCGTCTAATAGCATACGACAAGGGGAAGTGCCGTTCTAGGCACTTCCCCTTGTTATGTTCGGCTCAATCTAAAATATTTCTATTTTTTGAGAGCAAAACAGTGAAGTTTTTACTTATGCACCAACGCGGAAACGCTCGAAAGCGGTAGCGGTAGCGCCAGCTTCTTCAAGAACCTTAGCAACAGACTTTGAAGAATCTTTTGCGAAGTCCTGATCAAGAAGAGTGTTTTCCTTGTAGAAAGCTTTGAGTTTACCTTCAACAATTTTTGGAATAATCTGCTCAGGCTTACCTTCAGCAGCAGCGGTTTCTTCAGCAACACGCTTTTCTGCTTCAACGTCAGCAGCGGGGATTGCCTCAGAGTTCAAGTATTTAGGAGACAACGCTGCAATGTGTACAGCAACATCGTGTGCTACGGTGTCGGTGTCTTCACCGGTGACAGCCAAAAGAACGCCAACCTGTGCAGGGAGGTCTTTGGAGGTCTTGTGCAAGTACACAGCAATGTTCTCGCCCTCAACGCGTGCTACGCGGCGAACAACAATTTTTTCGCCCAAGAGTGCGCCAGCTTCGGTGGTGAGTTCTTCAACGGTCTTGCCGTCTACGGTAGCTGCCTGAAGTTCTTCCAAGGTGGAAGCGTTAGCTGCAATAGCTGCTTCGAGGACGTTGTTACCGAACTCTACGAAAGGATCAGATTTTGCAACGAAGTCAGTTTCAGAGTTGACTTCTACCATGTAGCCAACGCCGTTTTCAACGCGTGCAGCGATAAGGCCTTCAGCGGTTGCACGGCCTTCGCGCTTGGTAACGCCTTTGAGGCCTTTAACGCGGATGATTTCCATTGCTTTCTGCTGGTCGCCATTAGCCTCATCGAGAGCTTTTTTGACGTCGAGCATGCCTGCTCCGGTCTTTTCGCGCAGTGCTTTAATGTCTGCTGCGGTGTAGTTCGCCATTGTGAACTCCTTGATTGTTTTAGTTCAAAGATTTATAGATACACACTGTAGGGGTGTTACAGTATGGTTTCTGCTAATGGCGCCCACCCAAGAACTTTAGGTGGGCGCCATTAGTTTTATGTGAAATTACTCTGCAGATGCTTCAGTAGTTTCTGCGGTCTTTTCAGCTTTGTGCTGTTCAAGAAGCTCGCGCTCCCATTCAGCCATAGGCTCTTCAGCAGTGTTTCCCTTGCCGGCTTTCTTGTTGTTGCGCTCTAGGAGACCTTCTGCAACTGCATCAGCAATGACGCGGGTGAGGAGGTTGACGGAGCGGATTGCATCGTCGTTACCGGGGATGGGGAAAGCAACTTCGTCAGGGTCACAGTTGGTGTCAAGAATTGCCACAACAGGAATGTTGAGCTTCTGAGCTTCGTCAATTGCGAGGTGCTCTTTCTTGGTGTCTACAACCCACAAAAGGCTAGGAGTCTTGGTGAGGTTACGGATACCGCCAAGAGTGCGCTCAAGCTTTTCGTGCTCACGACGAAGCAAGAGGAGTTCTTTCTTGGTGAACTGTGAGCCTGCAACATCGTCAAAGTCGATCTGCTCTAGTTCTTTCATGCGGTCGATACGCTTAGAAACAGTCTCGAAGTTGGTGAGCATACCACCAAGCCAGCGGTGGTTAACATAAGGCATGTTAACGCGGGTAGCCTGCTCAGCAATAGCTTCCTGAGCCTGCTTCTTGGTGCCGACAAAGAGAATGGTGCCGCCGTGAGCAACAGTTGCTTTAACAGCTTCATAAGCCTTGTCGATGAAAGCCAAGGACTGCTGCAAGTCGATGATGTAAATGCCGTTACGCTCGGTGAAGATGAAACGCTTCATCTTGGGGTTCCAGCGACGGGTCTGGTGACCAAAGTGAACACCAGAATCAAGAAGCTGGCGCATAGTTACGACTGGCATGTCGTCTCCTTTTATATAGATGTGCCGTGGCGACCCCTGATTCCAGGCTAACCGTCCACGCGCATAGTAGTTATCGGTTTACATTGGAGTAAAACACTCCCCTGGTAAAACTCATATTGTTCGAGGGAGGATACCCTGAACAATACTCAGACCTTCACCACCTCTTCGGTGGACCGAAAGTTCTCAGTCTTCACGAAAGTTCAAAGATGTTGAGTCATCATGAAGATATTGTTTTACGCGTTGTCAGACCACTTCTATAGTGGCAAGTCACTATGTACGGCAACTTTTCGAAACCCCAACAAAAAACCTTAGTCATACAACAAAAGTTTTTAGGCAGGAAATATCGAACTGCAGTAGCCAACTATACCGCATCTACAGCGTCAAAAACATACGGAATACGGCGAATGTGAGCAAAAAACCAAGGTTTTATGCAGACAACAGGAAACACCACAACATCACACAAACAACCAATACACCACACCGATGTTTTTTAGATACGCCCCTCCCACATATTCCTATTCAAGTCATCAAAGGGTAGCCCCCTCGATAACAGAATGAAGCCCGTCTCAACATCTATCACGATCAAGCGCCCTGTTATCCACAGTTTTACCCAATCCGGTAAAGACGCGAACAGCATCAACAAAACTCAAAAAGATAGTATTTTTTCGGTTCTCGCAGAAGAAAGAACATAACAAGATGAAAACCATACGCAATACCACCCAAAGAGTTACCACACTGTTTATCATCGTTATCGCACTCTTTTGCAATACTGCGAGCGCAGCTCCCCCGTCGAAAGAGGGGTATACGCCTGTTGATTCTGTGATGAAACACCGTCAAGAACCTCGCTGGGTCTCCCCTGTTCCTGAACCGGTAGAGGTTTTACGAGCTTTTCAAAAACCTCAGCATCATTGGTCTAAAGGACATAGAGGGGTAGATATGGCTGCTGATGGCGCAATACGGGCACCCAGAAGTGGAAAAATCATTTTTTCAGGAAAAGTTGTTGATCGATACGTCATCACTATTGAACATGATGATGGGTATAAATCTAGTTTTGAGCCTGTTACCAATGCAAAAGAAGCAGGTCAAGAAATCTCCCTAGGAGAAATCATTGCGCAGGTGGATAACACCATTCACCATTGCACGAAACAGTGTATTCACTGGGGTGTTCGTCAAAAGATTGCAGAGGAATGGGAATATATCAACCCATTAGCACTATTACATGCAGAGAAGCCAAGTGTTCTTCTACCCGTTGAAGATGATTTTTTGGCCTAATCTGTCTTCTCATAGCTATTATTCATACATAAAAGTATCTATTACTGCATAAAACACTCTATCTTCACTCGCCAAAATAGCTTTGACAAGGCATAATGATAGTTCTGAGGGGTGTCGAAAGACTCATACTAATACAAACATACTTCACTCGCAGATATAAGAGGGACGGAGCAACGAGCTCCGCCCCTTTTGTTGTCTCCTCTACACCTCTCACAAAATCCCTTCCCCTACACAGAGAGAAAAAGTGAAAAGGATATCCCCCATCTTCGTCACCGTGGTTCTCATGCTGAGCAACATGACATCAGCACAGGCCACGCCCCCGCAAGAAACACCCGAACAGCAAGCAGACCAACAAACTACCCTCCAAGAGCTAGCCGAACAACGCCCCTACATTGCAGAAGAAACCGATAGGCTCATCGTCAGTTTCACAGAAAATACCGATGTAGAAGAAAAAGCTCAAACGCTCGATAATGCCGAGGATAGAACAGACACCCTTGAACACACACAAATTGTCAAAGAATCTGTGCTTGACGACGAAAACACCACAGTTATTCAAGTAGATTCCCCGCTCAGTCAAGAAGAACAGAACATCGCAATTCAAACGCTTGAAGAAGATCCCAGAATTGTAGAAGCTCGCCCTGACCCTGTTATCCATAATGCTCTTGCCTCACAGAAAAAACATATTGTTCGAGATGCGTCACTTTCGACGTGGACAGCTCAACAAATTAATGCACATAACGTAGAACACCTCGCTACAGGGAAAAACATCGTTATTGGCATCGTTGATTCAGGAGCAACACAACACCCATCACTCCTAGCTAATAGAATCAGAGGGTTAGACCTCATCAGCGACGAATTCTATGGACGTGACGGGGAACCTGGCAGAGACTGGGACGAAACAGACACCGGAACATACTCCAAATTTAGGTATTCTGACTGGCACGGCACACACGTCGAAGGTGACACCAAAATTACAGCACCAGAAGCATCCACCAAGCATTTTAGAGCTATAGGAAACTCCGGCAGCGGATACCTTGCCGATTTTGCGGACGCTGTTTTTGCTGCAGCCGGCGGAAAAGTATCAGGTTTCCCTGAACAACCACCCGTAGACGTTATTAATATGTCATTAGCATGGAAAGGCAAATGCGATCCGTATCTGCAAAGAGCGGTTAATTACGCTCATGCACGAGGCATTCCTGTCGTCGTTGCAGCAGGAAATTTTAGCGAGAACACAAAAAATTATGCTCCCGCTAACTGCTATCGAGCAATGGTTGTTGGCGCAACCACCTCATGGGGTGCACTGACCGCATACACCAATAAAGGCAGTGAAATAGATGTCGTTGCCCCCGGAGGAACAGTAGGAGCACCTGTTATCTCCACCTCAAATACAGGGCTTTATCGGCAAGAGAAACCAGCCTATGCGGCATTGAACGGAACCTCTATGGCAGCACCTCATGTTGCAGGCGTCATTGCCATGATGAAAGAAGTCAATCCCGAGATGAGCGTAGAACAAATACGCCGAGTCCTTAGAGAGACTGGAACATGGACACAAGGCTACCCGCTAGTACACGCACATAAAGCAGTGCTCACCGCAAAATCACTTGCACCACCCGTCTACCGTCTCAAAGAAAACTCAGGTATTGAAAACACATACCGAGCAACCGGCGGGATACAAACCTACGGGGAACCAACGTCCCATGAGATTCCCCTAGCAGATGGTGCAGTAGTCCAACATTTTGAAAACCAATACTCAATTTATTGGACGTCTCAGCTGGGCGCTCACCCCGTCAAACGTTCGGGCGCTATCGGCTCATACTATACTGAGCATTATCAAAAACTTGGCTATCCCGCGATGAGTGAACAAAGACTGCAAGATGGCGGATACTATCAACGTTTCCGCAATAAACAGGGAAAAAGCACCGCAATCTACTGGTCAGCACACACCGGAACCTATACCGTATGGGAGCCGGGCGCAATTGGAGTTAAACATACTCACAATGGTGGCATACGCGGCTGGGGCTACCCAACAATGAACGAATCCACGTTTAACCACGGAGCCAAACAAACATTCAAAAATATTGGTACTGGTCGAGAAACCGTTGTGTACTGGTCTGAACAAACCGGCGCACATTCTATGAACGCCCGCGGTGGCATTTTCAATACATGGGCGAAACGAGGAGGCGCCTTAACCTTAGGTTTCCCTGTCACTGATGAGAGCGACCTAAGTTTCGGTGGTGCTCAAGTAATGTATCAAGCAACCGGAAGCCAGCATCGAACTGCTATCGTGTGGCATTCCAGTACTGGGGCGAAAGTGCTTAACGCCCGAGGCGCTTTTTATAATACGTGGATTAAAGATATTCGGCGGTACGGTTATCCGGTAACTGACGAGATTGTACGTCATGGGCAAGCACGTATTGAATTCTCTCGCGGATATGTGTTTACGTGGTCAGAATCAGGTGGGCTCAGTATCACTCGATAAGTATTTTCCGTTTGAGGTCACATGCTCATGAATTTTAGCGGAGCCTCGAGACGAGTATCTGGCTCGTGCCAACGACAGACGAAAACGGGTAGCAGAATCTGTACCTAAGGTTTATCAACCCAACAAAATTACTGAACAGATATGAGTATCTAAGTCAGCTGCTGGACGGTATGTTCAGGATGACGAACAACATGATAGTTAGATGCTTGTAGGGGGGGAGCAAAAATCTTTTTGCTCCCCCCCCCTACAAGCATTTAGTATATTGCCACCATATTACAAGTTTTTAATTCAAATCTATCTATGTAACACTGCGTATATGGGTTGCAAACTAAAATAGGAAATGAGACAATATGGATGTAGGATTCCCAAGTAACGGGACTCCCGCATTGCCTTAGCCCCCGCCAATAGCGGGGGTTTTGTGCATCTATGGCTTAGGTGGCCAAATCCGACCACGCCCCACATCCGGAGTATATGGATTATGGTCAAAAATATCCCACAAGTCTCTCTTGGCCTGAGTTGCCTTACTATTACTCTCCTGAACAGTCGTCAGTCGGTTATAGATATAAGTTGCCATATCGGAAGCTTGAAGCATCCTCTCATCTGTCGAAGAGCTAAAAATAAGATTAGGGTTAATTCCCGTTAGCCTATTGGGCTTGTAACCATACGTACCTTGATCCATATACCGAGAGAGGTTACTGCGGCTTGTCTCAGCAGTATGATGTTCATCGGCAATAACACGAAGCGGTTTTTGAGGTGAGCCATAATAGTTAATCTGCTCAAAAAGATGACTAAAAGCTCGCTCTCTTGGGTGAAGGTTTTTGTTTGCGACAGGGTTAAGGGCAGCGTAATGGATGCCTTCCACAAAGACTCTTGCACCTGCTACTTGGATTGCTTTGAAGACTTTATGAAACATCGCAATTTTAATACGTAATGGAACATCTGCCCATACACCGTGGCCATTCATCATCTCGCTACCGTGAAACTCAGTCTGTGGAGTCAACATTTGAATGCTTTGAGAGAACTCCTCCATGATCGAGTCCATAGCAGTAGCTATTTCTTTTATTTGCGGGGCAGACGCTACGATCGCGCCCATAAAGTAATGGGTTTGAGCACGTTCAGACTCATCGATAAACGCAAAAATCTCTGAATTCTTTGAATCTAGCTGGTTTTGGCATTTTTTATGGGGCGGGCCGTCACAATATTGAAATTTTTTCTCGTTCTCGCAGTAGTAGTGGTGGTGGTGGTGGTGGAATTGCATAAAGACCTTCGTTTATAAACTATCTCTATCCTCGTTCTATGATCTAACAACCAGCGTTAAACGAGAGGGGTATCTCACAGATCCTATGGGCCGCCCCGACTATTAGCAGCAAGGACCATCTCAGGGCTCATCCCAGTCAGCCTTCACAAAAGAAATATCTTTGAGTATGTCCACCATCACAAACCTCTCTTTCTTTAGGATGGTTATAAAATCTGCCGTATAACTCACATTGTTACAGAACAACTCTTATAGAGTCAACACTATTTTAGATAATAACAAATAACAAGTTAATTATATTTTGACGAGTGGTATGCCAAAGGCCAAAGAGTAGAAAAATACCTCCGCGCATACGGAGAAAATGGCATAGTAACAAAAAACAAAGAAATACCCCCGAGAACTTCAGGGAAAGCCAATAGCATTTAGTTTAGCACTTCTTTATAGCTACAAAACCAAGAAAGGAAGTTATATCCCATGAGCACAAACGTTCATCTTACAAAATTCCCCGTTCACCTCGCTCTTTCTCGTGCGAGCAACCATTCCCCCCTCATCTCAGGGGTTGTTTCAACCAGGCTACGACCTGCACCTGAGATACGGCAGGCGGACCCGAAGCTGGGGCAAGTTACTCGGCTCAGATACCGGCATAGGCTCTTCCTCTCAGCAAGAAATAGAGTTGAGGTGGCCCTAAATGTTGATTCCACTCTCACCGAGTTATTAGGCAAGGCTCTCACCACTTAGCGTATCTCTATGACCAATGTTCCAGAGAAGACAAGAGGTAAGAAAAAAGTCGTCCATACCGGTTTTATGCCGGTAGGGACGACCTATCAAATGATTGCCAGCGCCGAAAACGGAACTAGCTCTTGTAGGGCCTGCGGGACTTGAACCCGCGACCAAGGGATTATGAGTCCCCTGCTCTGACCAGCTGAGCTAAGGCCCCAAACCGTCGCTACCAAAAGAGCAACGGTTAATAGCGTACCCGATAATACCGTAGAGAAAAAATCTACAGCACTATTTTTTCTGAGAAACCACGAAATCGTAGTATATCTGGTTAGAAAGATAGAGAGATTCGAAAGTTTCCCACGTCTTTTGAGCAGAATGAATCTCGACCATGCGTCGACTGCACTGCCCCATGTGACGACGCTCTTCTTCAGACGCAAGAAGTACCTGCGCAAGTTTTTGAGCTAAATCTGCAGCGTTATTCGGTTCAAATAGGTAACCGTTCTCTCCCTCCTGTACCAGATGAGGTAGAGCCAATGCATTAGCCAAAACAACGGGGCGAGAAGCGCTCATCGCTTCAAGGGTCACTAAGGATTGTAATTCTGCTGTTCCCGGTTGGCAGAATACATCAGCTCGGAGATATCCTTCTCTTAGCTGTTCATCGCTAACGTAGCCAAGGAAACGTACACGATCTGCAACGCCACATTCTTGTGCTTTCTCTTGGAGTTCTTTATGCTTTTCACCTTCACCGGCAAGTTCAAGAATAGTGTGGTTCAGTTCTTGAGGCAGTAACGAGAGAGCTTCAATCAGCACGTCAATATTCTTTTCAACAGCAAGACGGCCGGCGAAGAAAATACGAAGATCCTGCGGGTGAGGGTCGAAATGCTCTCCCTCGCGAAGCTGGTAATCGTCAGAGTTAATGCCGTTAGAGATAGGAATAACTGGTTTTTTAAAATTGCCGGCTTCCTTCATCGCCCGCGCAGCAATCGGGGTAGGTGTCGTAACAACCTGAGCACGTTCAAGGACGAAGCGCATGTCCTTCCAGCTGAGTTTTGCAAACGCATCGTTAAACCAGCGGGGAAAGGGCAAGAATGGGTCGAGGTTCTCGGGCATGAAATGGTTTGTTGCGATAACACGAATACCGCGTTTGCGGGCTTGAAGAAGTAGTACTCGTCCTACGATGTAGTGGCATTGGACGTGCACGACATCAGGTTTAACATCGTCGAGAATCTCGCCTACTCGTTTCCAGATACCCCAAGGTGTACAAATACGGATAGTAGGGTGGGTTAGTGCTTTATGCGAGATGAGACGATGTTCAACGACGCCGTTAACCGTGCGAGTATAGTTTTTACGTTCGTTAGGGTTTGCCGCAACCACATGGACTTGGTGTCCGCGGTGGTGCATTGCTGTTGCCAAACGATAACCGAATTGAGCAGCACCGTTAACATCTGGAGGGTACGTATCAGCACCAATCATGATGGTTAGAGACTGTTGTGTCATATCGTATGGAACACCTATTCGCGTTGTATTTTCCTTGCAGAGTTGTTCTACAAGTGACCGTATCTTGCGTATCAATGAAGAAAGCTTATTGTTATTCCTCTATAATCTCATATTTTTGTCTCAGAGTTGGGGAGCTTTAAAACACAAAAGGCGTCTTATTTCCTATGAAGACTAGGATGAATAAGACGCCTTTTAGTGGGTGGTTCTTAGCACGTACTTAGCTTAGAGAACCTTTGTTAGGAGTTACGGCGTAGAAGTTTTTTCAAGAAAATGAAGAAGACGCCTACAGCTCCGATGAGCAACGCGAAAGAACCGCCACGAGCTTTGAGGACGTCGGGGTCGCTTGCGTTCTTTGCTAGACGATTGCCTGTTTCAGAGATAGTCGCAGGCAAAGAAACTACGCTACTCTTTGTTTCGTCTAAAAAACCCGTGAATTGCCCCTTAACGTTGCCGCTGTAGGTTTGAATGTCATCACGTAGGCTCTTGAGGTGTTCACGACGCTGTTTGGTGCGTTGTTTGAGTTGCTCTTCGTTGGGTGCAGAAGCAAGAACTGCTGTAGTTGAAGGGTCTGCGGCAGCTTTTTCTTTCTCTTCAGCAGCGGCTTTCTTTGCGTCTGCTTTGGCTTTAGCTTTCTCTTCTTGTTCACGTTTCAGACGAGCAGAGTCCATCTGGGAGCCGTGTTTGAGAACGCCGAGGTCATACATGAGTCCGAAAATTGCGGATTCAGGTTTTAGAGGAAGCTGTTTCTTGATCTTCTTGACACCGATAAGGGCGAAAATAAGTAGAAGAAGCAGGAACACTAATGCTAGTGTCAGCGCAGCGTAGACAGGCTTCATGACGGTACCTAGAGCAAGAATGCCTGCAGTAATCAGTGAAATAATGAGGAATAGTCCAAAGACCACACCAACGACAACAAATGCGGCACCTTTACCGAATGCAACGCCTTTGTTCTTGAGCTCAAGTTTAGCAATTTGAACTTCGTCTTTAATCTGCTTCGGGGTGAGGCGAGTAACTACTTTAGTTGCATCGATAGTGCTGGTGACGTTGGACTTCAAGTTAGAAAATGTAGCTTTAAGGCCAGAAGAAGATTTCTTCTTAGCCCCGTTGCTGATAGGTGTACCGTTATCGGTCATACTCAACCTCTCCAAAAGTAAGTGTGCTTTCCGGTGCAAGTGTACCAGTTTCTCTCATTATTCTACTGTTAGAGACTTTCTTCAATCTATGAGCTTGAGTCGTGTCACATCGTCGACGAAGCATCTAGATAAGCTGCTAGTTCACTCCTGCCAGACGATTTAAGAGTATTGATACTTGCCAGGCGAGAGAAGTAAGCTTTTGAGAAGTTTTTACGCAAAAAAAGAAACACCTGACAAATTATCTTGTCAGGTGTTCTATCTATGCTCCCCCGACTGGACTCGAACCAGTAACCCTTCGATTAACAGTCGAATGCTCTGCCAATTGAGCTACGGGGGAATATTCGTTACGACTTATCACCGCAACGAGTAATAACTATACACAGATTTTTTTCTCTTCACAAATCAAAAGCATGTAATCTGCAACACGTTTATAGGGTGTTTTCTATCCCCTGACGAATCTTACGCCGATGAGATTCTAACTCCATCAAACGACGCTGAATCTGCTGAAACTGCTCGTACTCAGTACGTGCGTCCAAACGCTGAAGATGCAACATCAGCTCAGACTTCTGACGATTCACATCCTCCTCTAACAAACGCCTCAAAATATCGTGCGTATAACGAGTCAGCTGCTCAGCAGAGGACGCAGGAAGAGGAGACACACTCAACTCCGCCAAAAACGTATGAGCAGCCTCAGGAATATGCGAACGTACCTGATTCAGCCAAGCATGACCAGCAGCAGGAACAACCTCAGCAGCAGCAGACATCACTCCCTGCGCCAGCACCGTATGTAAACGATATCGATACTGCACCTGAACCAACTGTTGCCAAAAATCTACAGGAACCTCCTGTGGCACCTGAACTAAGACCTCTAAGGCAGTACGCTCCAAACGTGCCAAAGGGTCATGACTATCAGGAACTTCAAACGGCACAGCAGCGGACTGGACAACAACCTCGCCAGAACTATCAGGCCCGCCAGTATGATCTATTTGTTGCAGAGAAGAAGACTCCGCTGAAACCTGTTGAGCAGCTAGAACAACAGCACGTTGAACCTCATCCGCACCTAAACCTAGCCACCCAGAAACCTCACGGATATAAGCTGGCTTCAACGCAGAGTCTTTAATACCAGCAAGGATAGGAGCAACAGCACGCATAGCCTGCACACGCCCTTCCAAGGAATCCATATCAAATTTACGGATAGTACTACGAAGAGCAAACTCAAAAAGAGGCTGCTTATGTTCAATCAGAGAACGAACCGCATGATTACCCCGACGGATACGAAGCTCACATGGATCCATATCCTCCTGCGCTACCGCAACAAAAGTTCTCGCCATAAAACGCTGGTCCTCTTCAAAAGCAGACAACGCAGCCTTCTGACCAGCAGCATCACCATCAAAGGTAAAGATCACTTCCCCGCCAGAACCGTCATCTCCCAAAATACGACGCAAAATACGAATATGGTCAACACCAAAAGCAGTACCACACGTTGCTACCGCCGTATCAACACCAGCAAGATGAGCAGCCATCACATCGGTATAGCCTTCAACCACAACAACCTGACGACGCTTTGCAATATGACGTTTAGCAAGATCCAAACCATAAAGAACCTGAGACTTCTTATACAGCACCGTCTCAGGCGTATTCAAATACTTTGGGCCTTTATCATCATCAAATAAACGGCGGGCGCCAAAACCAATGGTTTCCCCCGCAATACCTCGTATAGGCCACATAATACGCCCACGGAAACGATCATATAAACCACGCTGCCCACGTGAAAACATTCCGGTGGCTTCAAGCTCTTCATCAGAAAAACCCTGCTTACGCAAAAAGTTCAGTAGATTGTTCCAGCCTTGAGGCGCGAAACCCACACCGAATTGAGCAGTTGATTTTGCATCAAAACCACGACCACCCAAAAAACGTTGAGCCTCAACGGCAGAAGGCATATAAAGATTCTTCTGAAAAAACTCTGCCGCAATTTTATGGGCGTCTAAGAGGCGTTGCCGACGCCCCACCTCTTCACGAGATAAACCGCTCCCCTGCTCATAATGCAACTCATAATTGATACGAGCCGCCAACTTCTCAACCGTCTCCGTAAAAGAAGTATGTTCAACCTGCATCAAAAAAGCGATAACATCGCCAGACTCCCCACACCCAAAACAGTGATAGGTGCCCATCTGTGGACGCACATGAAAAGAAGGGGTGCGCTCATCATGAAAAGGACACAGCCCTTTAAACGACCCAATACCGGCGCTCTTGAGGCGTACATAGCCCTCAATAATTTCGCGAATATCAGTACGAGAACGAACCTCATCGATATCTTCACGTCGAATTAAACCAGCCACTTAAAACATCATATCCATCATCAGCACGAGGACAAAGACCTCGAATTCCCTAACTTATAACTTTTCCGAACTCACCACAGAGGCTTGTCGCCATGGTGCCATTGATTACCCGTAATACGCTTATACAACGCCACTGCAGAACGATCCGTCAACGAAGCAACCTGATCAATTACTAAACGTAAACGAGCATCATCATCACGTGTACCAAGCTCCTGCATATCAGCGGCAAAAGAAGACGCCAAATACTTTGGTTCGTCTAAGAGAGCTTCTACCAGCACACTCAAAATTTCACGCTGGTTCTCATAATGAGGTTGAGCATCACGAACACTCATCACGAAAGCTGTAGCAATACCCTTAAGAACAGCAATCTCATGCACCGTAGAATCAGGGATGATGAGCTCCGCAGTATAACGAACAAGAGGTCGATCCTTACCATACTGTGCACGCGTAGATTCCATTGCAGAAGCCGCAAAACGACCAATCAGCTTAGAAGTCAACGCCTTAAACGCAGCCATCGACGAACGAGTACCACTCATATATTTCACCCATTGAGGCAGGCCCTCAAGACGAGACAACGCCTGCTCAAGCTCCAACTCAGAAACATGCGGAAGATACCACTGTTGAGTCTTTGAAAAAACTTCTTCACGTTTTGCGGGGTCTAATAAATCTTCTAACTGAATATGCCCACCAAAAACAGCGTCCTCAACGTCATGTACCGAATACGAGATGTCATCGGCTAAATCCATCACTTGAGCTTCCATACACTTAGCAGGCAAAGAAGAACCGTCCTGCGCAATAGCACCCCGACGAATCCACTCAAAGACAGGTTGATCGTCCTGATACACACCAAATTTACGATTAGGTCGCCCATCAGCACGTGCAGGAGCCTCGGCAAGAGTCCAAGGGTACTTACAACACGCGTCCAAAGAAGCACGAGTAAGATTCAACCCAGCAGAAGAACCATCATGACCAATAACCTTCGGCTCAAGACGGCTCAACAAACGCAAAGTCTGTGCGTTCCCTTCAAACCCGCCAGCATCTGCTGCTAACTCGTTCAAAGCGGTCTCCCCATTATGCCCAAAAGGAGGGTGCCCCAAATCATGAGCTAAACAAGCAGTATCAACAACATCAGGGTCACAGCCAAGCATACGCCCCACTTCACGTCCGATTTGAGCGACTTCAAGAGAATGTGTCAAACGCGTACGAATAAAATCATCCGTATCAGGATCCATCACCTGTGTTTTAGCGCCTAGACGACGTAACGCAGAAGAATGCAGGACGCGGGCACGGTCCCGTTCAAAAGCAGAACGATACACATTACGATGATGCTCAGGCACCCAACGCTCCACATCCTCAGCCACATAGCCGGGAGTCTCCGTCAACTCGTTGCCTTCAACTAAACCGTCAACAGGTACATTCTTCATCGTTACCAGCCCATCACTATTGCAATATTATCCACCCGAAATGTCGAGCTCTGCCCCGACCAAACCAAGACGCTCAGCATCACCAAGGATACGCGAATCTAACCATCCATGGGGAAGATGAGGTTTCTTCGGGTTACCGGCACGACCACGTGGACCCTCCACAGCAGCACCAGGATAACCAATACTGTGGTCCAACTCAGCCAGATATTCACGAAAACTCGCTAAATCAGGAACAGTAGCCATCTTTTGACGTAGCTGACCGCCCACAGGATACCCATGAAAATACCAGCCCACATGTTTACGAATCTCACGAAGCCCCTTGAGCTCATCACCAAAAGTCTCAACAAGAAGCTCAGCATGACGATAAATCATCTGCGCAACCTCAGAAACACCGGGTTTAATACGCTCAGCAGAACCTTCAAAAGCGTTCTGTAAATCACCAAAAAGCCACGGCCTACCCTGACAGCCACGACCCACCACGATACCGTCAACACCGGTCTGCTCGACCATAGCAATAGCATCTTCCGCACTAAAAATATCGCCGTTACCAAGAATAGGGATATCGGGGATAGCCTCACGTAGCTGAGCGATAGCATCCCAATCAGCATGACCAGAATAATGTTGCTCCATGGTACGACCATGCAACGCAATAGCAGCAACACCACTATCACGAGCAATCTTCGCAGACTCCAAAAAGGTCAGATGCTCATCATCAATGCCTTTACGCATCTTAATAGTGACAGGAACATCCGCACGAGAAGCTTCATCAACCGCAGTTTTTACGATGGCAGTGAACAAATCAGTCTTCCACGGTAAAGCAGAACCACCACCAAGCTTCGTCACTTTAGGAACAGGACAACCAAAGTTTAGATCAATATGGTCAGCACGATCTTCTTCCACCACAAGACGAACCGCTTTACCCACATTCACGGCATCAACACCATAAATCTGAATAGAACGAATCTGCTCATCATCGTCATGTTCAATAATGCGTAAAGACTCAGGACGACGCTCCACCAAAGAACGAGCCGTCACCATCTCTGTCACATACAAACCGCCACCATATTCACGGCACAAACGACGAAAAGCCTTATTAGTTACCCCAGCCATAGGGGCAAGAACAACCGGCGTTTGTACCGTGAACTTACCTAATTGTAAGGGCGGAAGTTTTAGCTGTTGAGTCTTTGAAAAAGTCTGCGATATTTCAGTCACCTAGCAATTGTGACACAAATACGACAAACACTCAGCCAAGCACGCATCACAGCGGTCTAGCAGAAAAGCAGAAGACTGCTAGTGTGCAACCACCAACGTTGTATCAAGAACCTGAGCAGAACCCATCTTCACCAGCTGATTAATCATCACCTGCAAGTCTTCCATCGACTCATCTACCTCTAAGATGACTGGGTACTGATGAACTAGAACATACAGCAACTGCATAATAGCCTCACGTGCACTGACATCATCAAAGTCATAGCCTAAGAGAATCTCAGTCGCCTCATCATCAGCTAGTTGACGCCCCGGTAACTCTTGCTCTAACGGGCGGTAACTCACCACAAAAGCCTTGATGGGAGGATTCCCCGAAAAATCATCAGACGAATCAAAGTCACGTAGCACAATTGCACCAAGCGCTTCAGCCTCATCTGATAAGAACAAACGGTTAACCTGCCCCAAAGAAATCTCAGCAGGAGGATCCCAACGGTGAGAACGAGAATAGAACTCCCACATCTTTTGTGTTAGCTCAACAGAGCCCGTAGCAATATTTTCAATAACCTGCATAGGCTGCCCCGAAGAATCAACGCGCAAAGGAACCTCAGGCACAGAGCCCGAAGCAACTTTCACCATCTGACTACGCTGAATAACACCCAACCCCATAGCCTGAGCGAAGGAAGCACCAGCAGAGCCTTCTTGCACTTTAGACCGCAAAGACTGCACCCCAGAAGGAGTAGACACAGCAAGCTCTTGCAAACGGCGAAATAGTTCAGCACCAAGCCCCTGCCGACGATGATCAACGGCAACCTCAATATACGCCCACAACCGTTGAACATGTAAAGACGTCTCATAGACAGTGGCGGCAGCAACCGCAACACCCTGATGTTCCGCTACAAGAGTGCGAGACCACGGGCCAGAATCCTGATCAGGGCGAAACATCGCACGAAAAGAATCGTACCCCGAAGATTCAGCGTCCCCCCAAAGCTGAAGAAGTTCTAAATCATCGCCCTCACGCCACGGACGAAAAGTATAATTATCCACCAAAAACCTACCTCAAAATCATCGAATTATTAATATGTTCTGTACACCACCATAACGCAGAAGCTCACCGGAACAACATCTAGAATCGTTCAGAAAAAATTCATCCAAGAGAATGAAAACCCACACCAACAGTTGAGGTAAAAATGCACTTATCTGACTTAAAATGAGAACATGCGCACACAAGTTAACACACCCACCAACATGTTCGCCACCAAACCCACCCTCACAGGAAAACTCGTCGAACTACGCCCCTTCAACGAGGAATCAACCCAAGCAATGATGAACATCCTCGCAGAACCAGAAGTTCTCATCAAAACAGGGGCAGTACACTCCACACAAGAAGCACTAAACCGCAATGAACGTACCGTCAAACACGCAAAAAGCTGGTACGACACACGAAACAACCAAAACAACAGACTCGACTTAGCAATATATTCACTCAAACACAACGAATACGTAGGCGAAGCCGTATTCAACGACTACTCACCTCAAAATAAGTCCGTCAACTACCGAATCATTATCGGACAAAAAGGACGAGGCCACGGGCTCGGCACCGAAACCACACAAATGATGGTCAACTACGCCTTCGCGGTGCTCAAGCTGAACCGCATCGAACTCGAAGTATTCGACTTCAACGCACGAGCACGATACGTGTACACCTCATGCGGCTTCGTCTGCGAAGGACGCCGCCGTGAAGCACTCTACTACGACGGCAAATATCACGACTCCATGATTAAAGCGATTCTCAGAAAAGACTGGGAACAAGCACATTCCCCTGCCTCACTCAGCACTGCGTCACTACCCGTCGTAAAAATCTAAACACATACATTGATATACGCATTGTTTGAGAACGTTCCATAAATATCTATTCCTTGGAGATACATAAATGCAGCTAAATATCAAAAACTTTGATATTTTCGCTTTTTCTATGGAATAATTGCTAGTCAGATAGTCTCTTCCCCGTACACACGGGGGTATTTCCAGTTTCTGTTTTGGGTTCTTTTACCCGTCTCTCTCTTCCCCGTACACACGGGGGTATTTCCGAGAGCTGTCATTGCTACTGGAAGATAAGAAGGCTCTTCCCCGTACACACGGGGGTATTTCCTGTGGTTGCGGTTTTCCGTTTGAGAAGTCCTGCTCTTCCCCGTACACACGGGGGTATTTCCTCGGCTGTGCAGGTTATTTATCGGCAGAGTATCTCTTCCCCGTACACACGGGGGTATTTCACGTTCCCTCTGATGAGTTGCAGGAGATTATTGACTCTTCCCCGTACACACGGGGGTATTTCCTGCTTTTTTATGGGCTGCTCTAATAATCTTCTCTCTTCCCCGTACACACGGGGGTATTTCCAGGTTTAGAACAATCCCACCAATTTCAAGGTGCTCTTCCCCGTACACACGGGGGTATTTCCCGGCGTAGCATCCTCCCAAATCCTTGTCATTGCTCTTCCCCGTACACACGGGGGTATTTCCGTCAAAACAACCACCGTCGCAGGATGGACTAACTCTTCCCCGTACACACGGGGGTATTTCCAAATTCCTATCGTGATTGAGCGCCAAGGGCAACTCTTCCCCGTACACACGGGGGTATTTCCGAGAAATTCACTTCTGGCGGCGTAAAAGATGCCTCTTCCCCGTACACACGGGGGTATTTCCGGCAGCGAACTGCGCGCAACCAGATTAGCCCTCTCTTCCCCGTACACACGGGGGTATTTCCACCAGCAGTATCCATCAGCGACGCACCGGGGGCTCTTCCCCGTACACACGGGGGTATTTCCTCAGAGCCATCAGGGCTAGTGGTGTACCATTTCTCTTCCCCGTACACACGGGGGTATTTCCATTTTTTGTCTAATCACGGGTTTTTATTTTCACTCTTCCCCGTACACACGGGGGTATTTCTCATTCTTTTTCGACCGGGATTATCTTTAGAGGCTCTTCCCCGTACACACGGGGGTATTTCC
>NZ_JBLXXV010000008.1:0-95503 GCF_048512995.1 Rothia sp. P6271
TCTGGTTTGCTGGTTATGGAGTGTGGTTAAATGGTTTCAAAGAAAAATGATTGCTAGACGACTTATCGTACATGTCGGAAAGCAGGGGAAGGGCACTGATGAACATAGCTACCGACCAGAACACACCACAACCTGAGAATACTGTTCCACCAGTACCGGTAGAGCCTGTGTATGGTGCACCACGGTTAGGTGATGTGCCCGAAGAATACCAAGTACCAGAACAATACCGGCGCCCCTACGGTGCGCACCCTGCGGACAAGCGCGGAATCTCATACTTTCCGGCCGTAGTATCGCTCACCAGTGGTGTTTTTGCGCTGGTGCTAACCTTTATGTTTCTTGGTGCAAGCGGTCTATCTTATATTCCGTGCATCGTTGCAACTATCTATGCGACGATTGCGTTTAAACGGTTTAAGCAGCGTCCGCAAACAGCATATTATCGAAGCAAATCAAAACTTTACGCGAACCTTGGGTTAGGGTTCGCTATCCTTTCAGCGATTTGTACGACCATCTTTTTGATTGTCTTCCCAGAGCTAGGAAACCTCGACCCAGACTGCGATAACGTTGAGCCTGGTAGCGTGGACGAAATTATTTGTGAAAGCTATGACGACTCGTCACAAGACTTATAACCTCATATACATAAAAGAACACCTGCTGTTATTCCCTATCAATGAGAGGGTAACAGCAGGTGTTCTTTTTGCCCATGGTGTACATGTGTTAGAACGTATTGTCTAAAGACTATTGTGTACCTAAATATTTCAATGCCTCATCATGTAAGAGAGAGTTCGTCGCCATCGCATTACCGCCAAACGGGCCATCGACACCTTCTAAAGAGGTAAACCGCCCACCAGCTTCTTGCACAATAGGCACAAGTGCCGCCATATCATAGAGGTTGAGTTCTGGTTCGGCAGCAATATCGACAGCGCCCTCGGCAACCATACAATACGACCAAAAATCACCATAGGCGCGGGTACGCCACACCGTATCAGTGAGTTCAAGGAACTTTTCGCGTTTGCCGGCTTCTTTCCACCCCGTCATTGAAGAATACGAGAAGGACGCATCGGCAAGAGTCGATACTCGCGACACTTTAATCGGGGTAGCCTTCGCCAACGAACGCCCCGTATAAGCACCTGTACCGCGTGCAGCCCACCAACGTCGTTGCAATGCAGGCGCAGAAACAACACCAACCACCGGTTCACCCTGATCAATCAGAGCAATCAGTGTCGCCCATACCGGCACCCCACGCACAAAGTTCTTTGTCCCATCAATAGGGTCAATAACCCACTGGCGAGGGGACGAACCGCTCTGACCAAATTCTTCACCCAGAACAGCATCACGAGTGCGCACACGAGAAAGCTGAGAACGAATCAGCTGCTCTGCTTCACGGTCTGCGTCGGTTACCGGTGTAAGGTCAGGTTTTGTCTCAACGGTAAAATCATGAGCCTGAAAACGTGACAGCGTCAACCTATCGACACTATCGGCGAGGATATGCGCTAAACGCAAATCGTCAGTATAAGAAATATTAGCCATAAAAATTCTGTCTTTCTGAGAAGAGACTGTTAGTACACAACGCCAAGTTCTTTATCGGCGTTTGCAGAAGAATCTTCTGCAACACCAAGAAGCTTCCGAAGAGACTCAAGGCGAGCCTCACCCGCTTCACCAGCATGCCCCTGTTGGACGTATTCTGCTATAGCGCACTCTGTAGCATCATAACCGTGGGTGCAACCTTTAGGGCAGTGGGCGCTCGCTGGCGATAAGTCTTCAAAGGCTGACACAATATTTTCGGCGGGAATATGTGCCAACCCGAAAGAGCGAATACCGGGGGTATCAATAATCCACGTACCTTCTGAAGAGTGTGAAGGTCGTAACGCTAAAGCTGAGGATGAGGTATGTCGCCCTCGCCCTGTTACCGCGTTAACATGCCCAGTGTCTCGCTGGGCGCCGGTGAGAGCATTAACAAGTGTAGATTTACCGACACCAGAATGCCCTAAAAGCACGGAGACATGTTCGTCTAAAACCTGTGTGAGAGGTTCAATCAACGTTGTATCGAGCCCTTGGGCGTTTTCTTCGCTAGGTGCTAGACCATCAGAAGAACCTGAAAGCATAATCTTTAATGAGGTGTGAGCGTAGTAGTCAAGAATTTCTTGCGGATGCTTCACATCAGTTTTTGTGATGCACAGGATGGGTGTGATACCTGCATCGAATGCGGCAACAATAGAACGGTCAATAAAGCCTGTGCGAGGTTCGGGGTTTGCTGCTGCAACAACAATAATGAGTTGGGTGGCATTTGCGACCACAACTCGCTCATAGGGGTCTGTGTCGTCTGCGCTACGACGTAGTACGGTGTCGCGTTCTTCAATGCGAACAAGACGTGCAAGCGTCCCTTCACGGCCGGAGGTATCACCGACGAGGGCAACCCTGTCGCCTACAACGATCGCTTGACGGTGTAATTGTTTAGCTCGTACTGCAAGTACTGAACGTTCTTGTGTGGTGCCTTCATCAACTATGGCGGTGTACCGTCCACGGTCTACGGTGATGATACGACCAATCATCGCGTCCTCATATTTGGGGCGTTCTTTGGTGCGTGGGCGGGAACCCTTTTTATTGGGGCGGATACGTACCGCGTGTTCGTCCCAGCTTGTGCGGTATTCTTTAGCCATTGCGTTTCACCTCTTGGGCAAATTCTTCAAGCATGTTGTGCCACATGGACGCAAAGTCGGGGAGTGTTTTTGCTGTGGTTTGGATATTGTGCACTTGTGTACCTTTAACCGCTAACCCAAAGATTGCGCCGGTTGTTGCCATACGGTGGTCGTCATAGCTGTGGATGAGCGCAGGTTCATGGACGGGTGCGTGGATGCGTATTCCGTCGGGTAGTTCTGTTGCAGAACCGCCAGCACGGTTAATTTCGGTGACGAGAGCTGCTAACCGGTCGGTTTCATGACCTCTTAGGTGTGTAATACCGTGTAGTGTGCTTGTTCCTGGGCGAAGTGCACACAGCGCGGCAACTGTGGGTGCTAGTTCACCGGCATGTGATAGGTCAATCGTTAGTTCAGAGTGATCGTTGGCCATAAATTGTGGTGTGCCTTGGGCGATGAGGGTGCCTTCCTGCAGTCTTGTTTTTGCACCAAAGAGGGGAAGAATTTCTTGCCAATGCGCCCCCACTTGGGTGGTTTTGTCAGGCCAATGCGGGATAGAAACCTGTGTTCCGAGAACTGCTGCTGCGGCGAGGAAAGGCCCAGCATTAGAAAGGTCTGGTTCGATGAGAACATCAAAACCTGCAAATGATCCTGCTTTAACAATCCATGTTGCTGGTTCTTGGTATTCGACGTTAACACCAACATTTTTGAGGGTTTCAACGGTCATTTGAATATGAGGTATTGATGGAAGTGAAGCACCGGAGTGTTCAAGACGTAACCCGTGAGCGAAACGGCATGCGACAAGGAGTAATGCGGAGACAAATTGTGAAGAGGAGGAGGCGTCGATACGGAGGTCTTGTTCGTAAATATTTCCGGTAGCGTGCACGGTAAAAGGTAACGCGTTAGTGCCGTTGTCTTCTACTCTGACGCCAAGAGAGCGTAACGCTTCGATAACAGGTGCCATGGGGCGTTTGCGTGCATGCGGGTCACCGTCAAAAGAGAAAGAGCCAGATAGTAGCGCAGCTAATGGTGGAACAAAACGCATGACGGTGCCGGCTAAACCGACATCAATATTTTTGTGGCAGGGTGTAAGGCAAGAAAAGTTGATGGGGGTGACGTGCAAGTCTGGGCCGAAAGGGGATTCTGTTGCAATTTCTTCGAATTTGGCGCCTAATTGTTCGAGTGCCGCAATCATCAGTGCGGAGTCACGAGAATGAAGGGGCGCTCGAAGAGTGCTGGGGGAGTCTGCTATTGCTGCTAGAAGGAGGTAACGGTTGGTGAGAGATTTAGAACCGGGGATGGCAACGGTTGCTTGGGCGTGCGGATGAGAACCACCGTAGGGGGCGTTCCAGATATGAGGAGATTCTGAAGACGTACCGGGGATGTTTTTCTCAGTCACAGACGCACTTTCGTTCACAATTGTTGATAGAAGAATAGCTCATGCTATGGATGGGGCTGGTGATATTCTTCAAACCTGTCTTCACCATTCTACGCAGGTTCATGCTAAATACCACTGCCTGTTGAACGGGGCGGATGTTCGTTTAACGGAATGTACCTCGCCTACGGTGAGGCGAGGTACATTTTATGAAAAAGTTTAGAGTTTAGTTGTTGAGGAATTCTTCGGTGCGTTCACGAACATCAGCAGAAATCTTTTCAGATTTCTTTGCCATTTTTTCGCTGAGCTGGTTGGCGCGCCATGCGAGGGAGGGGTTACCATCGCGGTCTACTGCTGCAATAGCGATAGCGCCAAGAAGAGAACCATTGGTGAGTGCGTGGCGCCGGCGAGAAGCACGTTCTTCTGAAGAGTTTGCTTCTGTTGCTTGGTATTCAACGTATGCGTTAAGGATGCCGGTGCCCAGAAGAGTCACGGAGGATAGGCGAGGGAACTTGCCGAGAGCGAAAAGAGTTCCAGCAACAACCTGTGTTCCTGCAATGACCTGTCCAACTAGTTTTTCTTGACCTTTGAATGACTCTAGCTGAGGGACAGCTTTGGAGCTGAGCTCAAGAGCACGGTTGAGGTGTACGGTTGAGTCTGCATCACGTAAACGCTCAACACCGGAGATGATGAAGCTTGATGCCAAAAGTGGGCGTGCAAGGCGACGTACAAAAGACATTTTTCCTCCTTGGAGCGGAATTATTTCCGAGTTTTGCTAAAAGTCTGTCATAACGATACTAAGCACACGAAGTGATATACCTGCTAAATGACGCGCATAAAAATAATGTTCCGTCATAAAGTGACTCGATATGCTAGAAAAGAGACAAAAGAGCAACACACTCAGAAAGTCATTGATGAACACGCCCATAACACCAGAAGCGACAGCTTCTCCACCTCCTCCTAGCGAGGGGAATCTTCAAGAGCATAAGGTACGCTTTGAACGAGAAGCCATGATGTATGTGGACCAGCTGTATGCTGCCGCTTTACGAATGTCACGAAATCCTGCTGACGCTGAAGACCTCGTACAAGAAACGTATGCTAAAGCTTTCTCTTCTTTCCATCAATACGCTGATGGCACCAATCTAAAAGCCTGGTTATATCGTATTCTGACCAATACGTATATTAACTTGTACCGCAAACGCCAGCGTGAACCGTATCAGACGCATAGTGACACTATTGAAGACTGGCAGCTTGCAAAGGCTAGCTCTCACCAGTCAACGGGTCTGCTCTCTGCAGAAGCACAAGCTCTAGAACACCTGCCAGATAGTGCCGTGATTACCGCATTACAAAACCTGCCAGAAGATTTTCGTATGGCGGTGTACTACTCCGATGTGGAGGGTTTCTCCTACAAAGAGATATCGGAGATTATGAATACTCCCGTGGGAACAGTGATGTCTCGTTTGCACCGTGGACGTAAACTCCTGCGAGACTCTCTCGCCGAATATGCCCATAGCCAAGGTTTAAAGACCCCCACTCAAAAGGAAGCATAAGATGTCTCACTCTTCTTGTTCCGAAAAACTCACTAGAATTTACGAATACCTTGATGGCGCTCTTTCCTGTGAAGATTTGCAAGAACTGCAAAATCATTTAGCAGAATGCCACGATTGTGCACAAGAATACGATCTTGAGTGCGTGATTCGTTCTGTGGTGAAACGTTCTTGCCGGCAGAGCGCACCGTCTGATTTAAAAGCTCGTATTCTAGGGACTATCAATAACCTCAAACAGGGGCATATCCTTGAATGCTCCGAAAAATCTGAATAGAATCCGCGCGAAAGTGGTATCTGCTGTGTCAGCTTAAACGACAGCTCCTCAGCTTGTAATAAGCTGAGGAGCTGAAAAGTATCAAGGTACCTTATGCGTTGGGGCGCTTACCGTGGTTTGCGCCGCCCTTACGACGGTCCTTGCGCTTACGACCGCGCTTGCTCATGAGAGCCTCCTTATAAAAGTTCAACACAAATGATTTAAGAAAATCTTGTGTTTATGTCCTGTCTCAACAAGAGACACCGTTTTCTATTTTGGCATACTCCACCGCTAAATGCACCTCAGACGAAGAATGTTCTTAAGGAAAAGAACATCACATATTCTCTCAAGAGGCAAAAGCGGGGGTATAACGTGGTTTAGATAGGTTCTGGTAGTTGCAACCAGTTATACCAGCCACGATGGAGGACAAGCCACGCAATAAGACCGTAACCAGACTGCCCGGGGCGCCCGTCATTAGCCGCTAAGTCATTACGCCACTGCTCATGGTGCAAAAGTGGGTTAAAAGTATCAACGTAGACGTGATTGCGGCGGGTCACAACATCAGCATACGCAGCGTTGAGGTCGGCGATACGACGGTTACGTTCAGTATCTAAGGATGGAGGAGGGCCTACAACCAAAACCTTCACATTGTTTTGGGAAGCCATATCTACCATATTTGCCAAGTTCAAACGGCTTCGCGCACTTGTAATATCAAGGTCGATATCGTGGGTAGAAGGTGCAATCACCAAACGGTTATCTGCACCTTGAGCAAAACGACGGCTAGCTTCATCAAACCAACGTGCGTTAAGCAGTTCAGAACCTTCCCCAGGGGCAGCAAGGTTATATGCAGAAACCTTTGCAGTGTGCTGAGGTGTGCGGGCAAGAACACGACCAAACCAGCCCAGCGCACGCGGATCGCCTACGCCAGCTAAGAGGTCGTCACCAACGGCAACTAATCGAATATTTCGCTGATCCACAAGAATCTTTCTGTCAAAACTATGGGCGTAAACCTCTTTAGAGGTTCACTCTCTTGTTACTAAGAATAAACTCTATACGCACTTCTGTGTTCTAAATAGAGGTGAGTTGAGAAAAAGAACCTGAAAAAGAACAAAAATGCCACCAGAAAATACTATTCTGATGGCATTTTCGCTACTTATCCGCAGGCTTCAGAACACACCTTGAGGACGTGTCTCATCGACTGACAGATCTGTTTAGCTGTCAAAAACATCTTCGATGAGGCTATCAAGCTCTGCCGTATGGCGTTTACCTGTACCAGCAGCAGGAGCCGCAGCAGCTGGACGAGAAGCCAACCGCATACGATACCCAATCTCTGGCAACAGGTATAACGCTATAAACGGCCATTGACCCTGATTAGCTGGTTCATCTTGAGCCCACACAATATCTTCTGCCTGAGAATACTGAGCTAATTGAGCCTGAATCTCTTCTAACGGCAAAGGATAGAGCTGTTCTACACGAATAATTGCAGTGGTACGGTCTGCCCGTCGGGCACGTTCTGCTTCAAGATCGTAATAGAGACGTCCGCTGACAAACACCACACGCTTAACATCCTGAGGACTCAACCCTGCAGTATCTGCTAAGACCGGATGGAAACTACCCTGCGTGAAATCTTCCACCGAAGAGTTCGCTGCCTTGAGACGCAATAGCTGTTTTGGCGTGAAGACAACAAGCGGTTTATGCGGGCGAGATAGTGCATGACGCCGTAATAGGTGGAAGTACGAAGCAGGTGTTGAAGGAATAGCCACCGTCATATTGTTCTCTGCACAAAGTTGCAAATAACGTTCTTGACGTGCCGAAGAATGATCTGGGCCTTGACCTTCAAAACCATGCGGTAGAAGTAATACGAGTGAAGAACGCTGCGCCCACTTCTGCTCTGCAGAGCTAACAAACTCATCAATAATGGTTTGTGCACCATTAGCAAAGTCACCAAATTGGGCTTCCCAGACTACTAAGGAATCAGGGCGTTCTACCGAATAGCCGTACTCAAAACCAAGAACTCCGTATTCGGAGAGCAGAGAATTATAGATGCTAAAACGTCCTTGTGTACTGGACAGATGCTGTAGTGGGTTCCATTCACTATCGTTGTGCACATCATGTAAGACAGTGTGTCGTTGTACGAAAGTGCCGCGCTGAACATCTTGACCAGACATGCGCACATCAACGCCATCTAACAACAATGAACCAAAAGCTGCCAGCTCACCAAAGCCCCAGTTAATACCACCGTCTGTAGCCATCGCTTGACGCTGTTCCATCAGCTTTTTGAGCTTCTTATGAGGTGTGAAACCTTCAGGGAAAGCGACAAAAGACGCACCAATACGTTCAATGACTTCAGTGCTAACAGCGGTTGAGCCCGGTACACGAACATCATCTTCACTTTGTTGAGCGGCGGGGCGTTCAATATTAGATACTGCTGCCGCATCAGCAGTGACCAAAGGCGTTGTGGACGCTAACGCTGCGTGAGTTTCCGTGAAAATTTGTTCGAGAAGGTCTTGATAATCTTTACGTACTCGTTCGGCTTCGTCATGGGAGATATCTCCACGTCCAACAAGAGCTTCTGTGTAGAGTTTACGGGTCGACTCATGAGAATTAATCTCGTGGTAGAGCTTAGGCTGAGTCATTGACGGGTCATCAGCTTCGTTATGTCCACGACGACGGTAACAGATGAGGTCGATAACAACATCTTTATGGAACATCTGGCGGTATTCAAAAGCCATTTGTCCGGCACGAACTACCGCTTCAGGGTCGTCTGCATTGACGTGGAAAATAGGTGCTTGGACCATGCGGGCAATATCCGTTGAGTAGGTGGCAGTACGTCCATCATCAGGCGAGGTGGTAAAACCAATCTGATTATTAACAACGATATGAACCGTGCCGCCTGTGGTATACCCCTGAAGCTGGGACATCTGTAGTGTCTCCATCACAACACCTTGACCAGCAAATGCAGCGTCACCGTGCACGAGAATAGGTAGCACCGGGAAACCTGTGATGCCGTGTTCTTCAAGAACATCTTGTTTTGCTCGGACGATGCCTTCAAGTACCGTATTTGCGGCTTCAAGGTGTGAAGGGTTGGCTGCTAAATAGACTTGCGTTTGGTTACCGTCGTCAGAGCTGAAAATACCTTCGGTGCCGAGGTGATATTTGACGTCACCGGAGCTGCCGCTGAGACGAGGATCAAGCTCCCCATCAAACTCACGGAAAATTTGTGCGTAGGACTTTCCAGCAATATTTGCGAGAACGTTGAGGCGTCCACGGTGTGCCATGCCGATACCAACACCAGAGAGTCCGGCGTTGGCGGCTTCGGAGATGACAGAATCTAGCAGAGGAATGAGTGACTCTCCACCTTCGAGAGAGAAACGCTTCTGCCCAAGGTATTTGGTTTGAAGGAACGTTTCGAATGCTTCTGCTGCGTTGAGCTTCGCAAGAACACGGAACTGTTCTTCTCGTGATGGTTTGGTGTACCCGTGCTCAAGGTGGTCTTGGAACCAATGACGCTCTTGTGGGTTCTCGATGTGCATATACTCGACCGCCATCGTGGAGCAATACGCTTCGCGGAGGAGGTGGAGAATGGTTCGTAGAGTGAGCGAATCCTTGTCGCCAAAACCGCCTGTTGGCCAGATGCGGTCAAGATCCCAAAGAGTGAGGCCGTAATTTTCGATGCGTAGGTCGGGGTGTGAGAGCATCTCATAGCCGAGGGGGTTAGTTTGGGCGATGAGGTGTCCGCGTACACGGTATGCGTGGATGAGTTGCTGAATACGAGCAACTTTAGATACTTCCGCTGAAGGGTCTACTTGGTTATCTACTGCCCAACGAACTGGTTCAAAGGGGATGCGGAGGTCTTCAAAGATTTGGTCGTAGAATCCGTCTCCGCCGAGCAGATAGTGTTCAATCTGTCGTAGGAATTCACCCGAGCCGGCACCTTGAATAACGCGGTGATCATAGGTGGAGGTAAGGGTCAAAATTTTAGAGACACCGTGTTGGGCGATAGTTTTTTCTGATGAACCGCGGTACTCGGCAGGGTAATCGAGTGCACCAGCTGCAATAATGCATGCTTGGCCCTTGGAAAGACGTGGCACAGAATGGACTGTTCCAATACCGCCGGGGTTCGTCAATGAGATGGTTGTGCCTTGAAAATCTTGGACGCTTAGTTGCCCGTCACGACCTCGTTTGACGATGTCGTCATAGGCTTCCCAAAATTCGCTGAAGCTAAGTTCTTCGGCGCCTTTGACGTTGGGTACGACGAGGTTTCGTGAGCCGTCAGGGCGAGGAATATCGATGGCTAAACCAAAATTAATATGTGCTGGGTGGATAGCAACAGGCTTACCTTTATCGTTCGTTCCGTAGAGGACGTTCATTGAAGGTAACGCAACAGCGGCTCGGATAACGGCATAACCGATGATGTGCGTGAAAGAAATTTTTCCGCCACGAGTTCTTTTAAGGTACTCGTTAATGGCCAGACGGTTATCAATCAGGAGCTTTGCTGGCACTGCTCGAACCGTCGTTGCAGTTGGGACGCTTAGCGATTCTTCCATCGTGGTGACAACTGCTTTTGCTGGTCCTCGCAAAGGAACTTCTTTGTCCTCTTTGGGGGTATTGTTCTTTGGTTCAGTTGTTGTCTTATGGGGGAGTTTTTTAGCTGCTTGAGGTGTGGGACGGGAAGTAGCTGGTGCTGGTGTTGTAGCACGTTGTGTGGGGTGAGATGGTGTAGCGGCAGGAGCTTGTGCTACTGGTTTTTGAGTTGTTTGAGCTGGGGTGGTGTTCGTTTGTTCAGCCTGCATTGCCTGAAAAATAGGCCACCAGCTTTGTGATACTGAGTTTTTATCGTGCTGGTATTGTTCAAACAACTCTTCTACGAGCCATTCGTTGCCAGCAAATTCTTCGGGCACGTGGTGCTCTGGCAGTGTGGGCACAGTCTCTACGCCTCTTCCATAAGTGTCATGTTTCATACAGAGCAGCGAGAGCCTCGCGCTAAAACCTCAAAGGTTTTGAAGTGTCAGTGGTGGTTTCTCACTGTTGTATTGTGGGATGCTTGCACCACCAAAACCTTGGCGGTGTGTGCTTCAACTCAGTTTAGTAATTTTTTACCTGAACTTTCCACCTTGACGCTAATCATTTCGCAATAAAATGTGAACTGGTGCATATTGAACGTGTATGTATGCTCTGTTTCCTCAAGTAGATAGCTACCTCTCACTTTGAAACAGAATGGATGTTCTCAACAATCTTAAGACAACTGCTTTGGTAGAATCTTGTGTCATGGACGAACCTTCTAGTTATCGCCATAGATATATGACCGACGTTTTCACGCTGGAATATAACACTATGAGCGACCAATATTTTAAAGCCCATCATCTGGCCCTACTATCTCAAAGCGCCCGTGCAATGAAGCCGGTGGTGCGTTAGAGATGGAGTGGATATTACTCTTACTAGGGCTTCTACTAATCCTTGGTACAGGTTTCTTTGTTGCCGTAGAATTTTCCCTCGTTGCGCTGGACCAATCCACCGTACAAAAAGAAATCGATAGCGGTGATTCTGGAGGCGAAAAAGTACTCCGTTGCCTCAAATCGCTTTCTACACAGCTTTCAAGCTGTCAGATTGGTATCACCATCACGACACTGCTTACTGGCTACACACTTGACTACGCGATGAAGAGCCTCGTTGTTGGCACCATTTCATCATGGGGATTACCTGATAGCCTGGCAAATATTCTCACACTCATTTTTGCGATGGCCATTGCCACCTTACTTTCGATGATTCTCGGCGAACTCATCCCCAAAAACCTCGCCATCGCCGAAGCCTACAAAGTGGCTCGCGCATTAGCGCCCGCACAACTAGTTTTCACCAAAATCATCTCGCCTTTCGTGCGGTTGATGAACGGCTCTGCCAATAAAATTCTTCACCTCTTTGGGATGGAAGCGAAAGAAGAACTTTCTGGCGCTCGCTCACCTGAAGAACTTTCTTCTATGGTGCGACGTTCAGCTGAACAAGGCGTATTGGATTCTGACACTGCGCGATTTGTTGATAAAACTCTTTCATTTGCTGAACTCACCGCTGCAGACGTGATGACACCACGACGTAAAGTCGTCATGCTAGAAGACGTTGCTAGTGTTGCTGACGTCGTCAAAGCTGCACGCGAAACAGGATACTCGCGTTTTCCTCTCTATCGAGGAGACCAAGATAATGTTGTGGGTGTTGTTCACATTAAACGTGCGGTAAGTGTTCCTCTTGAAATTCGTGAAACTCTGCAAGCGGGAACTTTGATGGAAGATATACTTCAAGTTCCTGAGACTGTTCATCTAGATTCTTTACTGTTACAGCTACGCAATGGTGCACTCCAGTTAGCTATCGTCTTAGACGAATATGGGGGAACCGCTGGCATGGCTACCTTAGAAGACCTCATCGAAGAAATCGTTGGAGAAGTATCTGACGAACATGAGCTTCTTGAAACCGAAGACAGGCCGCTCATGCTCAGTAACGGAGACTGGTTGTTCTCGGGGCTACTTCGACCGGACGAACTCAACGAGTATATTAACATTCTCCATATCGAGGACGACGCCTCCTACGAAACGATGGGTGGATATGTGATGGATCGTCTGGGGCGTATCCCCAAAGTGGGAGATACTCTTGCTGTCGAACAGGGCTCTTTTAAAATTGAGGCGATGGAACAGCGGCGAGTAGACCGGATTCGTTTTATCCCGCAAGATTCCTACCGTGAAACTACTTTGGCAGCTGCTAACGAGGGTAAAAAATAATGAATGATATTACCGCAATGTTGCTTTTAGTACTGCTTCTAGCTGGTAACGCTTTCTTTGTTGCCGGTGAATTTGCGATTATGTCTACCCGTCGTTCTCAGGTAGAGCCCTTAGCGCAAGCTGGTAATAAGCGAGCGCAAACGGTCCTTTATGCGTTAGAAAACGTTTCCTTGATGTTGGCAACCTGTCAGCTGGGTATTACTGTTTGTTCGTTGTTGATTCTTAACGTTTCTGAGCCTGCTTTGCACCATATGGTTGCTGGCCCGTTGGAGCATTGGGGTGTTCCTCTTGCTGTGGCGGATACTTTAGGGTTTTTGCTTGCTTTGGTGTTGGTGACGTTTTTGCATGTGATTCTTGGTGAAATGGTTCCTAAGAATGCTGCGGTGTCGTTGGCGGCTGAGGGGGTAGCTTTGTGGATTGCTCCACCTTTGGTATGGTTTTCAAAGCTTTTTGGGCCTATTGTCTGGTTTTTAAATAGCATTGCAGACCGTGCGCTTAAGGCGATGAAGGTTGAGCCGAAGGACGAGGTATCTTCTACTTTTACGTTGGATGAGTTGCAGAATATTGTTGCAGAGTCGACGGCTGAAGGAACTGTTGCTGACGGTTCGGGTGTGCTTTCTGGGGCGTTAGAGTTTTCTGAGAAGAAGGTTTCGGAGATTATGATTCTGCCTTCTGCTGTTGTGACGTTACCTCGTTCGAGTACTCCTGAAGATATTGAGCGCGCTGTTGCTCATACTGGTTATTCTCGGTTTTTGATTGAATCGTCAGAGGGTGGCCCGTATCTGGGGTATGTGCATGTTAAAGATGCGTTGTCAGTGGTGGGGGAGCGCCGTAAGGAGGCCATACCGTGGGGGTCTATTCGGCCGATGTCGGTTGTTCCTCCGTCGATGGAAATTGATGATGCTCTTGCTGTGATGCAACGTAAGAGCTGTCATGTGGCACATGTTGCGACTCCAGATAGGGAGTCGTGTGGTGTGTTGTTCTTGGAAGATGTTTTAGAACAGCTTGTAGGTGAGATTAGAGATACGACTCAGGAACATGTGCGTAAGCGTGATATGTCTTCGCGTCGTTCGTAAGTTGGTATAAAAGTTTAAGGGGTAGACCAGTAGTGGTTTACCCCTTTTGCTATATGTTGGTGAGGGTGTGGGAGTAAAAGTGATGTAGTACTCGTTGTGATGAGCAATGTTTAGCTGATAATAGAGTATGCTAAATGAGAACCATTTTCAGAGGTTTATAGAGTTTGGAGCTTTCACTATGAAAAAGTTTTTGACAGGAATGGCATTTCTTTCTATTGCGTCACTTAGTTTGAGCGCGTGCTCAAACACCGTCGAAAAGAATGAAGAGTCGGCGAAGAACTCCGAAAAAGGCGTTATTAAAGTTGTGACGAGCACTGATGTGTATGCAAATATTGTTGAGAGTATTGGTGGGGATACTGTCGAGGTAACTCCTCTTATTAACTCAACGAGCGAGGATCCTCATTCTTATGAGGCAACTAGTGCTGACCGTTTGAGTGTTAAAGATGCGCAGTTGGTGGTGCTCAACGGTGGCGGCTACGATCAGTTCCTTGAAAATATGGCTGGTCAAGATGATAAAGATCAGAAAGTGCTGAATGCTGTTGAGATTTCTGGTCTTCATAAAGATGATGAACACGGCGACGACCACGACCATGAACACGGCGACGAGCACGACCATGAACACGGCGACGAGCACGGACACCATCACCACCATCACGGGGACTTTAACGAGCACGTCTGGTATGACTTTGTGGCCATGCAAAAACTTGCGGGAGCTATCGCAGAAGACCTCGCAGAAGAAGCACCCGAGCACGCTGAACAATACCGCCAAGCAGCCGGAAAATTTAAATCAGAGTTGGGAGAACTCATCTCACAAACTCGAGGAATTAACGCTGACGGCAAAAAATATATTGCAACAGAACCTGTCCCCGGATACCTACTCACCATGGCAGGATTCTCTGACGCAACACCTTCAGAACTAACCTCAGCTGTAGAATCCGGTAGCGACATTGCACCATTAATCATGAACCAGGTTAAAGAAGAACTCCAAGAAAAACAGGTTGGATTCTTCGCCTATAATGAACAGACCTCTTCACCACAAACAGAAGAACTGCTCAAAGACGCTCAGGAAGCACAGATTCCTCATGTATCATTCACCGAAACCCTACCTGAGGGGAAAGACTACCTAGGCTGGATGAAAGAAAACATTGAGAACATCAAAGAATCGCTAACTTCCTAAAAACATGCACAACAACATCACAAAGTCCGCCTCTAAGACTGCTATCACCATTCGCGGAGGCGGACTTTCCTACGGGCAAAGAACTCTCTGGAAAGACCTTGACCTCACAGTTGAACAAGGAGAATACTTTGCAGTACTTGGACCCAACGGCTCCGGAAAATCAACATTCCTCAAAGTTGTTTTGGGACTAGAAATCCTCAGCCAAGGAAAAATCAGCATCCTTGGTTCCCCAGCACGCACCGGACACCCCGGCGTCGGATATATTCCACAACAAAAAATGATGCCGGCACACACCCCGTTACGTGCCCGTGACGTTGTTCGTTTAGGTATCGACGGGCACCGTTGGGGAATACTGACCCACGGGCGGCGAAAAGTACAAGCACGAGTCGAAGAACTTTTAGAAGCTGTCGGCGCAGAAGAATACGCAAACGTTCCCGTAGGATTACTCTCTGGCGGTGAGCAACAACGTATCCGCATAGCCCAAGCACTCGCACATAACCCAAAAATTCTTCTCGCCGATGAAGCCCTACTTTCTCTTGACTTAAACCATCAATACGCTGTTGCTGAACTCATCCACCAATATAATCGCCAACAGCAAGGGACTGTCATCTTCGTAACCCACGAAATAAACCCCATTATTGATCATGTTGATAGAGTCCTCTACCTTGCTAACGGGCGTTTTACGATTGGAACAGTCGAAGAAGTCATGCGCAGTGAAGTGCTGACCAACCTCTATCAGACTCCGGTGAGCGTCATCAAAACAAATGGACGATATATCGTCGTTGGTGGAGAAAACCATGCGCCAGGGGCAACCGTTGAAGAACACACCCATTGCACTAACTCGGGAGAACTTTCATGATCACCACTCTTGCATATAGTTCCTCCCTGTTCTCACAAATCTTTGTTTTCGACAGATATGGAGAACTGATTGAACTGCTCATGCCTTCTATTCTGGCAGGTGCAGTACTAGGACTCATTGGAGGGTTTGTTGGCACCTTCGTCATGATGCGTGACCACGCATTCGCCGTTCACGGTATCGCTGAAATGTCATTCGCCGGTGCAGCGCTGTTTCTCCTGCTGGGATATAACGTCGTCACCGGATCTCTTGTTGGCTCAGTGCTCTCTGCCTTATTGATGGGCGTACTCGGTTCGAAAACACATAGTACAAACTCCGTTATTGGTGCATTGATGCCATTTGGGTTAGGAATGGGCATCTTATTTTTGTCCTTATACCCTGGACGTTCTGGTAACAAGTTTTCTCTTCTGACCGGACAAATTGTTTCTGTTGATGAGTCACAACTGAACTACATGATAGTGGGCGCCATCTTTATTATCGGTATTCTTATCGCTATCTGGAGGCCTCTCACCTTTGCTTCTTTAGACCCTGACGTTGCTCGTGCTAAAGGCGTACCACTGCAATTTTTGTCCATGGTTTTTATGCTAGTTTTAGGAGTCGCAGTTGCTCTATCTGTGCAGATTGTAGGGTCTCTACTGGTGCTAGCGCTACTGATTACTCCTGCTGCTGCAGCTTTGCAACTAAGCGCTAACCCGTTAAAAGCGTTAGCATTATCTATTCTTTTTGCCGAGATATCTATTGTTGGTGGCATTATGCTTGCGCTTGCTGGCTCTTTACCGATTAGCCCATACGTTACAAGCATTTCCTTCATCTTGTATCTCGTCAGCCGTGCTATCAGCGCAGTACGCCGCCGTTATAGTGGCTCTGGACGTCGAACCGTGAGCGTACCATCACAGGTATAAATATCGTATAAAACGAGAACTCTGCTAGGGGAGGTCTTTCTTCTGGCATGAGGAACAAACACCGGTTACCTCAATAACATGGTCGATATCTGTATAACCGTATTGTGCACCGACAGCTGTGGCCCAATCCTCAATAGAAGGCGCTTCTAACTCAACTGCAGCACCACAACGGCGGCAGAGTAAATGATGATGGTGATGCTCTACTTCGCATTTACGGTAGATAGATTCTCCATCTTCGGTTTTGAGTACGTCCACCTCACCGTATTCTGCTAAAGATTGCAAAATACGGTACGTTGTTGCTAAAGAAACAGACTCTTGACGTGAGACCATGAGCATATGTAATTCTTGGGCTGAGATAAAATCGTCTAAGCCCTCTAACGTTGCTTTAACAATGCGACGCTGCTTTGTATTACGCACCTCAGGTTTAGCGGTCTGAGATTCAGCCATCATGCTCTAGCCCTTCATATCACCGAAAATATACTTTCAACACCTTACACTAGGGGATATAGATACGCTATATTACGATATTTATTCCCATCTCTAGAATAATCTGAGAGACTATAAAGCACACTCATATTAGGGTGGATACATGAAACTTACGAAATACACTCATTCTTGTGTTCGTCTTGAACACGAAGGAAAAACACTAGTTCTTGACCCCGGAAACTTCTCGGAAGTATCTGAAGCTCTCGAGGGCGCCGACTATTTATTGATTACCCACGGGCATCCTGACCATTATGACCCTGAACGTGTTGACCCTTATCTTCAAGAACATCCTGAGGTGCGTATCTACGCGCCGGCGCCTGTTGCAGAACAGATGTCTCGCACCCTACCTAACTCCCAGATACAGGCCGTAGCTGGTGCAGAAAGCATCACTCTTGACGGTTTTAACATCAAAACATTTGGTGGTCAGCATGCGTTGATTCATCCGCTCATCCCAATGATTCCCAACGTTGGGTACTTTATCAACGATAACTTATACCACCCCGGTGACAATTTTGTTGTTCCTGATGGAGTCAACGTTAAAACGCTCCTTGTTCCAATCCACGCACCGTGGAATAAAATTGGTGAGGTTATTGACTTTGTGGCTTCAGTACGTGCTCCACGTGCCTACCAAATTCATGATTCTTTGTTAGCAGATTCTGGTCGAACGATGATTGGCACACACACGAAGAACTTTGCCGCACGGTATGGAACAGAATTTTCGTTACTTGAACCCAAAGAGAGTGTAGAAATCTCCTAAAGTTTTGACGAACTGCTCAAAGAAAGGCAGAACACCTGATGACCACCATCTTTACAAAAATTATGACCGGCGAACTACCTGGACACATCGTCTATGAAGATGACCAATGCGCAGCATTTTTGACGATTGAACCAGTGAACCCTGGACATACGCTGGTCGTTCCTCGAGAAGAAATAGACCATTGGGTCGACTTGCCCGATGGTCTACGTAACCACCTTTTTGCTGTGGCACAGAAAATTGCACAAGCTCAACGTACAGTATTTGACTCAGAACGTAGCGCCTTGATGATTGCTGGTTTTGAAGTTCCGCATACTCACCTTCACGTATACCCTGCCAATAGCATGGCAGACTTCTCACCCGAAGCTATCCAACGTGACGTTCCGCCAGAAGAACTAGCACAACATGCACAGTCCTTACGTGAGGCCTTAGCAGAATAACTCGCGTCCATATATGCTGTGGGGTGTGGGTAAAACTGACACGAGTTTTACCCACACCCCACAGCATTGAACAGCACGAACCGGTACAACCGTGGATGAGCTAGTTTCGAGAGGATTTTTCTAACGCCTCACGTAAAGCTTTTTTGATACGTTTTTCGGAGACCGTATATGCTGTGCCCAAATTTTGTGCAAAGAAACTGATGCGTAGCTCTTCGGTCATCCAACCAACATCTTTTAACTCTTGGGTAACGTGCGTACCAGCTGGTAAAGATTTAACTGCCTCATCATAGGCATCTTCGAGTTCTTGTACAATGAGCATCTGCTGATGATCTCGATGTAGCTGAGACCCCAACTTTTCAAGACGGCGTGAAATACCTTGAAGATAGCGCGGAATATGCGCTAAATGCTGATACCCCGTTTGAGCGACAAACCCCGGGTAAACAAGATTCTCCTGCTGAGATTTCATATCGCTCACAGCATGGATGACCGATAAAGAGGTAGCCTTCTTTAACATTTTCTGTACAGCAGTAGACTCACGAAGAATATCCGCAACAAGCTTCGTAACCTCAAAGACAGTATCTATTAAATCGGCTCGTACACGATCATAAAGTATCTGATACTCAGCTTTCGTCCATGGCGGGTTTTCTGGGGTGAGATAATCGATAGCAGCTGCTAAACAATCTTGAACCAACTGATCTACCGAACCATGCGGATTCTGGGTAAAAATCAGTTTCTCCTGATGCGAAAGATGATCGCTAACATAACGAACTACCGACGGTAACTCAAGACTTAGAAGCCGTGTGACCGCTTGACGTTGTGAGGAGCAGGCCTCCACCTCCTGTGAAAAAATCTGCAAACCAACGCTCTTGTGCTGATCGGTAAGAGCCGGATACCCCGTAACCTGTTGGGTTGCAATAGTGCGAGTTATTGTTCGCGGAAAATCTTCTTCTGGCCAGTGCAACAGACCTGAACGTTCACGAACTGAACTATCAGAAGCTGTCGAATCTCCTTGGCTCTCAGCGCCAGCTTTCTTCTGTGATGATGGCTTGGGCACTGAAGACTGTGCAACCGTATGAGCCGTTTTGCCTAGAGCAGTAAGTGCCGAAATATCCTCAACACTAGCTCCTAATGACTGGGCTAACGCGTTTCGTACCTGTTCATGAAGAGAGCTTTGCAAAGCAAGAAGGTCTTTTCCTTCTCCTACGATAAGGTTCTGATGATTACGCACCTGGAACGTGAAACGTAGATGTTCAGGTATCTTCTGCTGATCAAAGTCTTCGGGCTGCACAGGCACTGAACGCAACTGTTTAAGACACCGCGCCACGGACTGGTCAAAAACATCTTCTATCGGAGAAAATTCTTCGTCTAAAAGTTTTATGACCTGGCGAGCAACGTCTGGTGCTGGAACAAAATTCTTGCGAATCTGTTTTGGTAATGAACGAATTAATGCTGTGACGAGTTCTTCACGAAGACCGGGAATAAGCCATTGGAAAGGTTCTTGGGTGAGCTGGTTCAAAAAGAGTAACGGTATCTGCACCGCAATACCATCAGTATGCGCAGATGATGCTGTATCGACGGGGTGAGGGGCGTACTCATATCGTAAATCGAGGTGTAGCTCACCACCGCCTGTGGTGACGGTCCACGTTCGGGGGAACTGGCTTTCATCGTAATCGGCTGCTTCGTGGTCGATGAGGTGGTCCGTCGAAAAATCGAGAAGGTGTTCGTTGCGAGTACGTTCTTCTTTCCACCACCGATCAAAATGTCGTGCTGAGACCACATGGGCGGGAATACGCTGGTTGTAGAAGTCAAAGAGAGCTTGGTCATCGACACGTAAATCTCGTCGTCGAAGACGCGTCTCTAATTCTTCAATATCGGCTAAAGCGCGCTGATTACGTTTGAAGAAACGATGTCGTGTCTTCCAGTCGCCTTCAACAAGTGCTGAGCGAATAAATATCTCGCGACATAATTCTGGGTCAATACGAGAGTATTGAACTTTACGGTCAGCAATAATAGGCAACCCCAGTAATGTTACTTTCTCGTGAGCGAGGACGGCACCAGCAGCAGCCGACCAATGAGGGTCATCATATTGTCGTTTAACGAGGTGCGAGCCGACTTCTTCCACCCATTCTGGGGATATTTTGGCGTTGGTTCGAGCCCATAGTTTTGATGTTTCTACAAGTTCTGCACCAACCACCCATTCTGGTTTTTTTGAGAATAGTGACGAAGCAGGGAAAATATGGAAACGTGTTCCTCTGACTCCACGATATTCTCCGCGTGTGCGCTCATCTTTTAACCCGATATGAGAGAGCAAACCCGAAAGAACACTCTTGTGCAAATTCTCTTCATGCGCTGCCGGCTCAATGATGCGCCCAGCGCTGACCTTAATCTTTGCTTCTTGGGCAATATCGCGTAGCTGCGCAAAGAGATCTTGCCATTCTCGAACTCTCAAAAAGTTGATATGTTCGCGGTGACAAAGCTTTCTAAACTGTGATGAGGAAAGTTCTTCTTGCTGCTCATGCAGATACTGCCATAACAGTAAGAAACTGGAAAAATCAGAGTTATCGTCGACAAAACGGCGGTGGAAAGTATCTGCTTGTGCGCGTTGTTCGTAGGGACGTTCTCGAGGGTCTTGAATGGTCAATGCAGCAGCAAGAACCATCATCTCTTTAGCACATCCACGTTTTTGAGCTTCAACTATCATACGGCTCAAACGCGGGTCTAAAGGAAGCTTAGACATGGCACGCCCAATAGCGGTCAGTGGTGAGGAACCGCGACGTCGGCTATGAGAATGTTTCATACTTAACGCGCCGAGCTCTCTCAATAAGGCGACGCCGTCGTTGATGGCTCGATTCTCAGGTTTCTGCACAAATGGGAAACGCTCAATATCCCCAATGGACTGAACTACACCCATAGCGCTCATGTTGAGGATGACGGCGGCGAGGTTAGTGCGTAGAATCTCGGGGTCTGTGAATTCTGGGCGTGAAAGAAAATCCTCTTCAGAGTAGAGCCGTATCGCAATACCGGCACTGGTACGGCCACTACGACCAGAACGCTGCCGTGCACTTGCCTGAGAGATTCTTTCAATCGGTAGACGCTGAACTTTGGTGCGTGCTGAGTATCGTGAGATTCTTGCCGTGCCCGTATCAATCACATAGGTGATACCCGGTACTGTTAGCGATGTCTCTGCTACGTTTGTTGCCAGTACAATACGAGGTTTTGAACCGGTACGGAAAATACGATTTTGCTCTGTTAAAGAGAGCCGAGCATATAACGGTAAAACTTCGTAGCGGGGCAGTTGAGGGGTGTTACGGATAAGCTGTTCAATAGCTTCTTGAGCATCTCGAATCTCTCGTTCTCCGGCGAAAAAGATGAGGATATCCCCGTTCCCTTCACGTGATAGCTCAACGATGCCGTCGAGAATACCGTCGATAGGGTCTCTATCTTCTGTTGCTAGGTCTTCGGAGTCTTCGTCAGGGTGTTCTGCCTCTTCTGATAACGGGCGATACCTGATTTCAACAGGGTAGGTTCTTCCCGAGACTTCGATAATTGGTGGCGCATGAGGGGGTAGCTCGTCGTCGGCGCTGAGTTCTTCTGCACAAAAGTGTCGGCTAAAACGTTCTGGGTCAATAGTTGCCGAGGTGATAATCACCTTCAAATCTGGCCGTTTGGGAAGAATCTGTTTGAGATACCCGAGGATAAAGTCGATGTTAAGGCTACGTTCGTGTGCCTCGTCGATGATGATAACAGAATACTTTGTTAGCAGCTTATCGTGATGTATCTCTGCAAGGAGGATACCGTCAGTCATTAATTTGATGGCAGAAGTATCGCTCACCTGTGAGGTGAAACGTACCTGATAACCGACGGTGTGACCGAGCTCTTCACCTAACTCTTCGGCGATACGCTCTGCTACCGAGCGCGCTGCAATACGTCGTGGTTGGGTATGACCGACCATGCCATATTCTGCTAATCCCATTTCTAAACAAATTTTAGGTAGCTGAGTTGTTTTACCTGAACCAGTTTCACCAGCAACAATCACAACTTGGTGAGAGCGAATGGCATCGATGATTTCTTGTCGTTGCGTACAAACTGGAAGGTCTGCAGGGTAGGTGATACTTTCTGGTGCAATAACTCGCCGCGGCTTTGGCGGCTGCTTTGCCCCCTGCGATGATGAACGGCGGGAACGCCGTGTATTCTTTGGGGCACCAGATTTACTTGTACCGCGAGATGAACGATGAACGTTCTTGTGTGACTCTTGTGTTGATGAGCTGCTCATACGGGTCGGGGCGTGATGAATAGTAGCGGCAAGAGCGCTTAAAGAAGGAGATTGATGTGAAGTTTTTTTCTCAGACATGGGGTACGCAACTTTAGGTGATGTTCAAAGTGGGGGCGGTAGAAGCCGTAATGGCTTTGTTCTTTGTAACCTTGATTCTTTGTAACGATGAATCACGTCGAATAGTTTTTGTGGTGGCGAGGTATCTTTGGGGAAGAAAAAAGTGCCCCCGAAAGGATTCGAACCTTCGACACCCAGCTCCGGAAACTGGTGCTCTATCCACTGAGCTACGGGGGCACGGTGCTACATCGTCTACAGATGATGGATGCAACGACTATCCACGATACCAGAAGCACCCGAGGAAGACGATATTTGCGATGAACAATTTAGGTGCAATATCAACAACACAAAACATCTAAAAGTGGGGAGGAGACGCCGAATCTACGATTTACCCTATAGAGAAACTTGGCTCACCGATACTTTTAGGTAAACTTATCAGCATGACACCTGAAGAACTCTCAACGGCAATTGCACAAATCCTCTCTAACACCGTTAACGCTGGTGAACTAACCCTCAACGGTGAAGAACAACTTCCCACCGTTAAAGTGGAACGACCAAAGAACCGTGAACACGGCGATTGGGCGACCAATATCGCTCTGCAACTTGCTAAAAAAGTGGGTAAAAATCCTCGAGAAGTTGCACAGATTCTTGCTCAACCCATATCAGATATTTCAGGTGTCGCATCGGTAGACATCGCAGGCCCCGGATTCTTAAACATTGTCCTCGAAGCAGGCGCAGCAGGAGAACTTGCACGCACCATCGTCACAGCTGGAGAAGCCTTCGGACACAACGACACCCTCGCCGGAAAAACCATTAACCTCGAATATGTTTCCGCTAACCCCACTGGACCTATCCACCTTGGTGGTACCCGTTGGGCTGCGGTAGGAGATTCTCTCGCACGTATTCTTGAAGCTCAAGGCGCAAACGTTGTACGAGAATACTACTTCAACGATCACGGCAACCAGATTAACCGTTTCGCACGTTCCCTTCTTGCTTCCGCACGAAACGAACCTGCACCCGAAGACGGTTACGGTGGAAACTACATCTCTGAAATTGCTCAGGACATTCTCAAAACTCACCCTCATGCTCTTGAGAGTGAAGACCCCCAAGAAGTGTTCCGCGCTGAAGGCGTCGAACTCATGTTCTCCCAAATCAAACGCTCTCTGAAAGAGTTTGGTGTGGAATTTGATGTGTTCTTCCACGAGAACTCCCTCTTCGAATCTGGAAAAGTCGATGAGCTCCTCGAAAAACTCAAAGAATCGTCAAACCTTTACTTCGCTGATGGTGCATGGTGGCTCAAATCTACCAGTTACGGTGACGATAAAGATCGAGTCGTCATCAAATCTGACGGGAACGCCGCCTATATCGCCGGAGACATCGCCTACTTCCAAGATAAGATTCACCGTGCACAAAACCCCGCAGACATCGCCATTTACATGCTTGGTGCAGACCATCACGGGTACACTGCACGTCTTAAAGCTGCTGCCGCCGCACTTGGCGATGATCCACATCGCGTCGAAGTGATGATTGGCCAGCTCGTCAATCTCGTTAAAGATGGAAAACCTGTACGTATGTCTAAACGTGCCGGAACCATCGTCACCCTTGAAGACCTCGTCGAAGCAGTTGGAGTAGACGCCGCACGCTACACCCTGACACGATACTCTGTAGATTCAAACATTGATATTGACCTTGATCTACTCACCAAGCAGAGCAACGAAAACCCCGTATTCTACGTTCAATACGCACACGCTCGTACCTGCGCTGTTGCTCGCAACGCAGAACTTGCTGGAGTGAATACCGACCTATTCGACCCACAAGCACTCGATTCAGAGCTAGACGCTCAGCTCCTTGGTGTGCTCGGAGAATATGCTAACGCGGTCAAAGAAGCAGCGCTTTTCCGTGAACCTCACCGTGTAGCACGTTACGTTGAAACATTGGCTGGAACATACCATCGCTGGTACGGTGCTTCACGTGTCGCACCACGTGGTGACGAAGAAATTACCGCCGTACATAGCAGTCGCTTGCTCCTTAACAACGCCACCGCACAGGTGCTTCACAATGCGTTATACCTGCTGGGTGTAACCGCACCAGAAAGAATGTAACGTGAGCGACCAAACACCTCTCTACGCGCCGTCGTGGCTACAAGTGCCCGAACACCCAGAAGTTCTTGAACCTACCATTTGGGAGCAAAACTTTTCACGGGCAGAATCTGGCGAACTACTCGTCGACGGAACACCGGTTGAACAGCTGCGTGAGCGTTTTGGCACCCCACAATACGTTTTTTCGGAGTCTGTTTTTCGTCGGCGCGCTCGCACCTTTAGAGTTGCTTTTGAGCAAGCTTTTGAAGCAGTCGGGGCGCCGGTATCTATCTACTATGCTGGTAAGTCTTTTCTGTGTAGCGCTGTTGCTCACTGGGCAGATGACGAAGGGCTTTACCTTGATACTGCTTCGGGTGGGGAACTTGCTTTAGCTATCCGTGCCGGTGTGCCGGCACATAAAGTTGCTTTACACGGTAATAACAAGTCTGACGCTGAGATTCGTCGTGCTTTAGAGTACGGTGTTGGTCGTATCGTCGCTGATTCTGTGCCTGAAGTTCAGCAGATTGCTCGGATTGCTGAGGCGATGGGTGTTGTTGCGCCGGTACTTTTACGTTTGACTCCTGGTGTTCATGCCTCAACTCATGATTTCATTGCAACCGCACACGAAGATCAAAAATTTGGTCAGTCGTTGGTGTCTGGGACAGCTGAACTGAGCGGGTTAGATTCGCAGACGTTAACTGGTTTGGGTATCGGTCAAGAAGATTCTTATGCCACGGTTGCAGCGGTGTTAGCTCATCAAAGCCAACACCTTGATTTTCGTGGTGTGCATTGCCATATTGGGTCGCAAATTTTTGAGGCAGATGGTTTTATCGCTGCTGCCACAAAGGTGCTTGAATATATGCAATATCTGAATCAGCGTCTAGGCATCAACCTTGCTGAGCTTGACTTAGGTGGCGGTTACGGTATTGGGTACACCTGCTCAGATACTCCGCGTGAAGCTGCACATATTGCTCAAGAACTAGCAGATTCTATTGCGCAAACGTGTGAGCGTCTGTCGATGGCTATTCCTCATATGAGTTTTGAACCGGGACGTTCTATTTCTGGTCCTTCTGGAATGACTTTATACACGGTAGGAACGGTCAAAGACGTTGCTGTTGAAGACGAGAATGGTCAGACGCGTGTCCGTCGGTATGTGTCGGTGGACGGCGGTATGAGTGATAACGCTCGTCCAGTCTTGTATGAAGCAGACTATACGGCAGTTTTAGCGAATCGTGCTCCCATGGGGGAGCAGGTGCTTTCTCGTGTGGTCGGTAAGCATTGCGAATCGGGAGATGTTGTGGTGCGTTATGTTTATCTTCCGCAAGATATCCGTGCCGGCGACATGTTGGCTGTTCCGGCAACTGGCGCGTATTGCTATGCGTTGAGCTCAAACTACAACTATTTGACGCGTCCGCCGGTGGTTTCTACAGCGACTGATCGAGAGCCTTCTGTGATTGTTCGCGGTCAAAGCGAAGATGAGATGCTTTCTTATGATGTAGGAATAACACAATAGTTGATGTTGATTCATATAACGACATAAAAGAACGCACTGCCGTAACGCTTGGATATCTCTAAGCTAAGGCGTGCGTTCTTTTGTAGAACCTGCAAGAATAACGATAGTTGATGAGCGCTTCTCTCCTGTGATGGGGAAGGAGACGATACACCCCTTATCCATAGAAAGATTGGTGAGTTGTACCCGATGAAAAAGATTAAGGTAGCCCTTTTAGGAGCGGGTACTGTTGGTTCTCAAGTTGCTCGTATTCTTTTAGAGGACGCTGTTTCCTTAGGACAGCGTATCGGTGCTGATATTGAGCTTATTGGTATTGCTGTACGTGATGTAACGAGTTCTCGTGATTGGAATGCTCCTGCATCGTTGTATACAACTGATGCGGAATCATTGATTGACGCTGCGGATGTTGTGATTGAGCTTACCGGCGGTATTGAGCCGGCGCGTACTCGTATTCTTCGTGCTCTTAACGCTGGTAAGTCTGTGGTCTCTGGCAACAAGGCTTTATTGGCGCAGCATGGTGCTGAGCTTCAAGCAGCAGCGAAGGCTAGCGGTGCTCAGCTTTCGTATGAGGCAGCTGTTGCTGGTGCTATCCCTATTCTGCGTCCGTTACGTGATTCTCTTGCGGGGGATCAGATTCAACGTGTTTTGGGCATTATGAATGGGACGACTAACTATATTCTTGACCAGATGGATACCACTGGGGCGCAATTTTCTGATGCTTTAGCGCAGGCGCAAAAGCTTGGTTATGCAGAGGCTGATCCGACGGCTGATGTTGAAGGTCTTGATGCTGCTGCTAAGGCTGCAATTGTGGCGTCGTTGGCGTTTCATTCTGAGTTTACGCTGGCAGATGTACATTGTGAGGGTATTAGTGCTATCACTGCGGAGGACGTTCAGGCTGCCGCATTAGATGGGTATGTTATTAAACTTTTGGCTATTTGTGAGCGTCAAGGTGAGGGGATTAATATTCGTGTTAGTCCTACGCTTGTTCCGCGTGAGCATCCCTTAGCGTCTGTGCATGATGCGTATAATGCGGTGTTTGTTCAGGCTCGTGACGCCGGTGAGCTGATGTTTTATGGGCCTGGTGCAGGCGGTGCTCCGACTGCCTCTGCCGTGTTAGGTGATTTTGTGTCGTTAGCGCGACGTATGGTTCTTGGAGGAGCAGGCGTCCCAGAGTCTACCTATGCTGGTTTGTGTGCTGTTGGTATGGACGAGGTGGTGACTCGTTTTGCTATTGGTTTGCGGGTTGAAGATAAGCTCGGTGTTCTGGCTAATGTTTCGCGTATTTTTGCTGAGCATGGGGTTTCGTTGCAGGCTGTGCGTCAGGTGAAAGATCGTTCGGGGGATTCTGCGGTGATTCGTTTGGTTACTCACCGTGCAAGTGATATTTCGGTACGCCGGACGATGGCTGTTGTGGATTCTCTTGAGAGTGTTCGCGAGATTATTTCTGTTGTGGCGGTAGAAGGGGAGTAATTTTTCCTTGTGTGCTGTTGTATTTGTGGAGAAAGTGTGACTTCTATGCCTGTTTCTTCTGGTATTTCACGTGGTTTCGTGGCGGATTATATTCCGGTGGGTCGGCGCGTTAGTGTTCGTGTTCCTGCTACGAGTGCTAACTTGGGCCCGGGCTATGACTCGTTGGGTGTGGCATTGTGTCATTACGATGAGTTGGAGGTGACTCGCATTTCTGAGGGCTTAGAATTTGATATTTGTGGTGCTGGTTCTCAGAGTGTGCCTCGTGATAGTTCTCATCTAGTGGTTCGTGCGATGATGAGGCTGTGGGAGGCTGTCGGTTTAGAGGGGTTGCCTGGCCTTCATCTTCGGGCGAAGAATAATATTCCTCATTCTCGGGGTTTGGGCTCTTCTGCTGCTGCCATTGTTTCTGGTGTGTATGCGGCTAATGCGTTGTTGCCTGAGTCTTTGCGTAAGGGTGCTGCCGAACTTTTGACGATTTGTTCGGATATGGAGGGGCACCCCGATAATGTTGCTCCTTGTTTAGAGGGTAATTTTGCGTTGTCGTATGGCGAGTTGGGGCAGTGGCATACGTTGAATGTTGCTGTGCATGAAGAAATTTTTCCGGTGGTTGCGATTCCAGAGTATGAGGTGTCTACTGCTAGTGTTCGGGCGTTGATTCCGGAGGTTGTGAGCCATCGTGATGCTGCGGTAAATTCTGCGCGTACGGGGTTATTGACTCAATCTTTGCATGCTTATCCGGAGCATCTTTTTGCGGCGACCGAGGATTTGTTGCATCAGCAGTATCGTGCTGATGCGATGCGTCCGTCGTATGAACTGGTGTGTTTTTTGCGTGAGCGTGGGTACTGTGCGGTGATTTCTGGTGCTGGACCGACGGTGATGGTTTTGGGCCGTTCGATGTCGGAGCGTAGCGAGGTGATGGATGCTATTGCTGAGGGCCTTGAGCGTTCTGATATTGGCGAATATGGGTCAGAAAAGCTTTTTTGGCGTGTATTACCTGTAGATATTGATCGAGAAGGTGCTATAGTTACTGGAGAAGAAACCGTTATCTGACCTCTTATGGTGAAGAAAAATGGTGTTTCTTTGACACAAGGCGGGATAGCTAAGAAGCAGCTATTTCGTGTTTTATGTTGTAAAGTGCTGATATTTTGTAATGGAAGACTTTACGATTCGTATGCGTTTTCAAGCATGTGCATAGCCGTGCGCTTGGACGTCTAACTTTCACATGACATTCTCTTGAGAAACTCTTTTCCTTGTTTTCTTGGAATATTGTGTCTGCCCTATCACCAACTTTTTCGATGTCGGTGTGTGGTGTGTGCGGATGCATGTGGGTTAACTATTCACTGGGCTATCTGATGTCTGGTGTGGCACTTATTCTGTTGTGCCGATCATTACCGAATCTTATTTCGAATATCGAGGGGGAAGGAACCTTCTTGGCTGAAACTACCGACCGTACCGCTGGTGCGGAGGAAACTAAATCGCCGTCTTTGAGCACTCTCAAACTTACTCAGCTTCAATCTCTAGCAGTACAGCTAGGTATTACGGGTGCACGACGTATGCGTAAATCTAATCTTGTTGAAGCTATTTCTAACCATCAGCGTGGTGGTGCAATGGCTGAGCGCGAAGAGCAAAATGCTGAATCTCAAGAGCAGAAACCTGCTAAAGCTCAAAAAACCACTCGTAAGCGTACCGTCCGTGGTGCAAAGAAGGTTGAGGAATCTTCTGCTGCTGAGGTAGAGACTTCTAGCGAAGCGGGTGAAGCAGATTCTGCTCAGCTGTCAAAGAGCGAGAAGAGCGAAAAGAAAACTACACGTCGTCGTTCTTCCCGTAACGCTCAGGAGAAGAGCCTTTCACCGTCTTCTGAAGAATCTTCAGCTCAGGAGCAAGAGAATGGGGAGGCGGGGGAGTCTGAGAAGACTACTCGCCGTACTCGTACTCGTACTGATCGTCGCCGTAAGGGTTCTGAGCAGAAGCATGATGAGAAGAAGAATGTTTCTTCTGAAGAGGTAGAGAATACTTCTGCTGAGGATGTTTCTGTTGCTGATGAGAGTTCAGAACGTTTTGAGGATGATGAGCGTCCTCAGCGTAAGCGTACTCGTAATCGTCATGACCGTAACGACCGTGACCGCGGAGACCGTAACGACCGTGACCGTGAGCGTGGAGACCGTGACCGTAACGACCGCGGCGAGCGCGAAAATTCACATGGTCCTGATGAAGACCGCCGTGGACGCAACCGAAACAACCGACGCGAACGCCAAAACGAACGTCGCAACCGAAACAACCGACGCCATCACAATGATTACGACGAACCAGAAATCAGCGAAGACGATGTACTCGTTCCTGTCGCCGGTATCTTAGACGTCCTCGAAAACTATGCGTTTGTACGTACCTCCGGATACCTCCCCGGACCTTCCGATGTGTATGTCTCTTTGAACCAAGTCAAACGATACGGGCTACGTAAAGGCGATGCTATCGTCGGTGCTATCCGCGCTCCTCGTGAAAACGATAAGCACAACAACCGTCAAAAGTTTAACGCGCTACTACAGCTGACCTCTATCAACGGTCTTGACCCTGAAACTTCAAAGAACCGTCGTGACTTTAGCAAACTTACCCCGCTATACCCTCAAGAACGTCTACGTCTTGAAACCGATGCGAAGAAACTGGGCACCCGTGTGGTTGACCTCATCGCACCGATTGGTAAAGGCCAGCGTGGATTGATTGTCTCACCTCCTAAAGCAGGTAAGACTCTCATGCTTCAGTCCATCGCTAATGCGATTACGACTAATAACCCTGAAGTTCACTTGATGATGGTACTTGTTGATGAACGTCCTGAAGAAGTCACCGACATGCAGCGCACTGTCAAGGGTGAAGTGATTGCTTCGACCTTTGACCGTCCCGCAGACGACCACACAACCGTTGCTGAACTCGCTATTGAACGCGCAAAGCGCCTTGTTGAACAGGGGCTGGATGTTGTCGTTCTACTTGACTCGATGACTCGTTTGGGACGTGCCTACAACCTTTCAGCGCCGACTTCTGGTCGTATCCTCTCTGGTGGTGTAGATTCTGCGGCACTGTACCCACCTAAGAAATTCTTCGGTGCAGCACGCAACATTGAAGAAGGCGGCTCCTTGACCATTCTTGCCACCGCATTGGTTGAGACTGGTTCTAAGATGGATGAGGTCATCTTCGAAGAGTTCAAAGGCACTGGCAACATGGAATTGCGTCTATCTCGTCAGCTGGCAGATAAGCGAATTTTCCCTGCGGTGGATGTTACCTCTTCGGGTACTCGCCGTGAAGAGAATCTTCTTTCACCAGAAGAAATTAAGATTATGTGGCGTTTGCGTCGTGTTCTTGCTGGTCTGGAACAAGAGCAGGCTCTTGGCGTGCTCACCTCAAAGCTACGCGAAACCCAATCAAATGTTGAGTTCCTTTTGACCGTTCAAAAGTCCGGTTTGGGAACGAATACAGGAGACTAGAGATAGTTGGTGTGTGCCGTCTTTTGATGAGACGGCACACACGTATCATATCGACCACTATTATTTGCACTAAAAGTCGAGGGATGGACGCTCTCGCGGATAGTAAAGAAGGCATATTTTGTACGAAATTCAGTCTCTGCTTGATGAGCATGCTGATCTTCAGAAACAACTAGCAGACCCAGCAGTTCACGCCGATCAGGGTAAAGCCCGTAAGCTGGGGCGACGCTATTCTGAGTTGAACGGTATCGTTGAGGCTTATCATCGTGTCAACACTTTGACTGAAGACTTGCAAGCAGCTCAAGAAATGGCTTCCGAAGACCCAGACTTCGCTGAAGAAGTCCCTGTTCTACAACAACAACTTGACGAGGCCTCCGAAAAATTACACCGTCTTCTCATTCCTCGTGACCCTGACGATGGACGTAACGTCATCCTTGAAGTCAAAGGCGGAGAAGGCGGAGACGAAGCAAGTCTTTTTGCTGCAGACTTGTTACGCATGTATTCTCGTTATGCTGAGTCTAAGGGTTGGAAGACAGAGATTATTTCTTCGACGAGCACCGACGTCGGCGGTTATAAAGATGTTCAGGTTGCTATTAAAGGGCAGTCAACAGACCCTGCAGAGGGCGTTTGGGCACATCTCAAGTACGAAGGCGGTGTGCACCGTGTTCAGCGTGTTCCCGCTACTGAGTCTCAAGGACGTATTCACACTTCAGCTGCCGGTGTTTTGGTATTCCCTGAAGTGGATGAGCCTGAAGAAATTGAGATTAACCAGAATGATTTGAAGATTGACGTGTATCGTTCTTCTGGTCCTGGTGGTCAGTCAGTGAACACAACAGACTCTGCTGTGCGTATTACTCACTTGCCTACTGGCATTGTGGTAGCTATGCAGAATGAGAAGTCTCAGATTCAAAACCGTGAAGCGGCGATGCGTGTGTTGCGTGCTCGTCTTCTGGCATGGCAGCAAGAACAGATTGATGCTGAGAATGCTGAAAAGCGTCATTCTCAGGTGCGTACCATGGATCGTTCTGAACGTATCCGCACCTATAACTTCCCTGAGAACCGTATTGCTGATCACCGTACTGGATATAAGTCCTATAACCTTGATGCGGTACTTAACGGAGACCTCGAAGCTGTAGTTCAGTCTGCTATTGCCATGGACGAAGCGGCTCGTTTGGAGCAGTTAGGCCAGGAAGAGAACTAGATTCTTGAGTTCAGAGTTTATGCTTATGCCCGATGAGGAGCTTGATTCCGCTCTTCGTCGGGCATCGGCGCACTTAGCAGAAGCTGGAATTGATCAGGCTGAGGCTGATGCTCAGCTACTTGTAGCGCATCTTCTGGAACAAGAAACCGGAGAGGTTATTTCTCGCGGGAGAGTTCAAGCCTTAGCGTTAGTGGGTGCGCCTGTTCCTGCCGGATACGAGAAACTGGTGTCTTTACGGGCTGAGCGGATTCCGTTGCAGCATCTTACCGGTGTTGCGTATTTCCGTTCTCTTAAATTGTCTGTTGGGCCTGGTATTTTTATTCCTCGTCCTGAAACAGAACTTCTTGTCGAACACGCTTTAGGGCGTGTGGATAGGTTACGTTCTGTTATAGATTCTCCTATCCGTATTCTTGATTTGTGTACTGGTTCTGGCGCTATTGCGGCGGCTTTGGCAACAGAACGACATCATGTAGATGTGACAGCTGTTGAGCTGAGCGATTTGGCGTATGCTTGGGCGGAGCGTAATCTTCAAGGAACGGGCGTTCGCTTGGTGCAAGCTGATGCCAGAGATGCTCTCGAGGGAGAAGAGGGGAGTTACGATATTGTTGTTAGTAATCCTCCGTATATCCCTGAGAACGCTATTCCGTGTGATGTGGAAGTCCGTGAACACGACCCTCATATGGCGCTTTATGGTGGTAGTGAGGACGGTATGAGAATTCCGCGGGCTATTGCCTCTCGGGCTTTTGAACTTCTGAAGCCTGGTGGGTATTGCATCATGGAGCATGCTCAGACTCAGCGTGAGGTGATGGTTGAGACTTTTGAGTCTTTAGGGTTCAACGCTATTGAATCTATTGACGATTTAGCCTCTCGTGCACGACATACTGCCGGTGAGAAACCGAATTATTCGCAGAATAATTAAGAGAATATCCGTAGAGTTCTTTGAGAACATGAGAGAATAAACCACGTGAAAGCTACCCTGTATTCAACCGATACCGAACAGAACCGTACTGAGGCGCTTGCTGCTGCTCAGAAAGCTATTAAAGAGAAGAAAACGATTGTTCTTCCTACCGATACCGTGTATGGTATCGGCGCTGATGCGTTTTCTCCTGAAGCGGTTACTAAGTTACTCTCTGCTAAGGGGCGTTCACGGCGTATGCCTCCGCCGGTGTTGATTTATAGTTCTTCTGTTTTACCTGGCCTTGCTGATGAGCTCTCTGCTGATGCTTCTGCTTTGGCAGAAGCTTTTTGGCCCGGTGCACTCACCATTATTTGTTACTCTCAGCCGTCTTTGAACTGGGATTTGGGGGATACTCAAGGAACTGTCGCTCTTCGTGTTCCTGACGATGAGGTTGCTATTGATGTGCTTCGTTTAACGGGACCGTTAGCGGTGTCTTCTGCGAATAAGACAGGTCGTCCTGCCGCGGTGGACGCGCAAGAAGCTTTAGACCAGTTAGGTGACGATGTTGAGCTAATTCTTGATGCTGGTTCTCGTGCTCTTGACGGTGAGGGTGCTGAGCATACTGTTCCGGTGGCTTCTACTATTGTGGATTGCACGGGGGAGCAGGCTGTCGTTGTTCGTGAGGGTGCTATTTCTCTTGATGCTTTACGTGAAGTTGTTCCGGAGATTGTCACGAAAGCTGAGTTAGAGTCTCGTAGCCAGTTGAAAGATCCTCAGGAGAATCATGATGAATTCTCTGAACTTGATGATGACTTTTTAGAGCCTGATGAGTCATCGGATACTCCTAGTTATCGTCAAGCACCAGTGCCGGCTTCGGGTAGTTTACATGAACGTCTTGTTTCGGAGTCTTCACCGGTATCTGGTATTGATCAGCGTCGTTCTTTGGCTCAGCCGGTGCGTTCTGTCCGTCAGCCGTTAGATACAACTGTGACGAAGCCGTTGAGTACTGCTCAGGCTCATTCGTTGGTGTTTGACGGTGTCGAAGACGATGATTCAACAGAATAATCTGTTGTACTTATAAAAGTATGGGGGGGGCTTCTCACGTTGGTGAGGAGCCCCCCCCATATTTTGTGGTTTTATGATGTTGAAGAGGAACGGTATTTTCGGTCTTTTTTGCGTCCAAGGGCAAGATGAGCGCTTCTGAGGACTTCTTGGATTCTTGGTTCTGGAAGGAGCCCATGATTTCGTGCCCAAGAGTCATCTATTCTTTGTCCGAACCACATGACTTCTACACGGCGTACAGTGCCTTGAAAACGGTCGTCTAAAAGGCGTGAGAAAGCGTAGCCGCTTCTAATGATGCCTTGGCATAGTTGATGAGGTAGGGTGAATGGGCGTCGTCGACCAGCATCAATGAGAACGGAGGAGCAGGTGCTTCCTTCCCACGGCTGAACAACGATTGCTGGTAGTCGTTGAGGGAATTGACCGACCATGGACACGAATTCTGCTAATGCGTAGGATGATGAAACAGGTGAGGATTGCTGACCTGTTCCGGCAACGGAGCCGAGGAATGAAGACGCAATTTTTGCAAAGGATTCTGTGGTCTTACGTCCTGAGCCTTGCACACTGGTTGCACGGATAATACATATTTCTGGTGTGCGAGCGTGTTGTTGTGATTCTTCTAAGAGCATGAGGAGTACTTTTTCTCCGAGTGCTTTTGAGAAAGAATATGCCGAGAAAGGTGAGGTTTTGATTTCGTTGTTGAGTACAGGGGAGGAGCCTTGTACTGCGGCAGATGACATGTGAAGTATTCTTTTGACACCGGTACGTTGGGCTGCAATAGCGATAACTGCTGGTAGCAGGGCGTTGGCTCCGATGAGAGGTGCTAACTCTTGTTGGTGTGGGGCAGCTAATCCTGATGCGTTAATGACGACGTCTGCTCCAGCAAAAGAATCAGCCAGAGAGTTGATGATTCCTTCGAGCCTATAGGCTTCTTTGATGAGTGCTTGCGGATTTGTCTGTGATGTTGCAAGACGAGGAGCTTCGATAGGGTCGCTGTCGATGCCGTCTGCTTGTAGACGTGCAATAATGGACGACCCGACGAATCCGCTTGCTCCAATAACTTTCCAGCTTGCCTCAGCCACAATGTCCCCTTTCTAGACCCGTCGATAAGGTTAATGACGGGCTGATATACCTAACATAATCATAAGTGGTGCAAAATCACTAACAGACACAGCAACCTTTTAGGTATCTTATGGGTGATAAAAGGGGTATCACCGTCTGATGTTCAGTAAACTAGCTAGAGTTGTTCAATACTGATAAGTAGAGGGCATCGACGATTTGAGCTCTTAGCAGGTGCTTAGAGTTGTATGAATCCTAGAAAGGTTATGGTCTAGAGGTAATGTCGCATCTTCATAGCTCCCAACGAGTACCTAACTCAGCGACGAGTTCTCAGGACCATATTGTAGCGGTCGTTGTGACCTATAACAGGTTGGATCTTCTGCGTATGACCATGGAGGGAATACGACAGGGTGCTTGCCGTCCTGATTGTGTTGTGGTGGTAAATAATGATTCTACTGATGGGACGGCTGCATATTTAGATAACCTTGAATATGACATTCCTTTAGATATTATTCATTTATCTAAAAATACTGGTGGCGCTGGTGGCTTTGCTGTTGGTATTGATCGTGCGTTGTTTACTCATCAGGCAGATTTGGTGTGGGTGATGGACGACGATACTCAGCCTTTAGAAAATACTCTTTTAGCCAGTTATCGCGCGTGGCGTGATTATTCGGTGATTCGTTCGGAACGCCCTGCTTTTGTTGCTTCTCGTGTGGTGTGGAAGAACGGTCTTGACCATCCGATGAATACGATGCGTACCATGTTTGGGGCTACTCGTCGTCAACATCAGTTGGCGCAAAAAGTGGGTGGGCGTCCAATTCGTTCTGGGTCTTTTGTGTCGTTGCTCATGGATGCTGCTGTGATGCGTCGTGTGGGGTTGCCTTGGGCTGATTTTTTCATCTGGAATGATGATTTTGAGTATTCTACGCGTTTGGCTCATCATCGGCATGCTATTGCTGTGGATGATTCTGTGGTGGTTCACCATACTAAGACTTTCGGCACAACAGATGCTGACCCCGGGAAACGTTTTTATAATGATGTGCGTAATAAGATATGGGTGTTTACACGTTGTCGTACGCTCACTCCTTTAGAAAAAGTGCTGTACAGCGGTTCTACGGTAAGACTGTGGTGTAGTACTTTATTGCGTACTTCAAAGAAAAAAAAATATGCCGGCTATTTCTATCATGGTATTAAAAGTTCTTTGAAGCCTTTTCGTTCTAATCAGGACGTGCTTGCTGGGGCGTATGATTTTTCAGATGTTCGTCAGCAGTGTGTGTCGTGTTCTTCGCCTGAGCAGAAGTTTTCGGTGTTGATGAGCACTTATTCTCGTGATGATGCACGTTTCCTTGACCGTGCTATTGCCTCGAATACGGTTGAGCAGAATCGAGCTCCTAATGAGTTTGTTTTGGTCAAAGATGGTGTTCTAACACCTGAGTTAGATGAGGTAATTGAGCGTTGGTGTGCTCGTTCTCGAAAAGGTGAGGTGTGCCCGATTAAGGTGGTTTCGTTACCTCGTAATGCGGGTCTTGCAAATGCTTTGAACGAGGGGCTTAAAGAATGTTCCTATGATGTAGTGGCTCGTGCTGATGCTGACGATATTTCTTTACCGCATCGTTTTGAACGTCAGCTTCCTGAGTTGGTTGGCAAGAATGTTGCGGTGCTTGGTTCGTCGATGTTTGAAGTATCTTTGGATGCTTCTTATATTGAGTCTGAACGGCATGCTGTTCTTGGTTCTGAGCAGATTCGTTCTGCTTTTGCTCATCGAAATCCGATGTTTCATCCTACGGTGATTTTTCGTAAGTCTGCAGTGGAGGCTGTTGGGGGTTATGAGGAAGTCCCCGGAGCTGAGGATTATTGGTTGTGGAGCCGTATGAATGCTGCTGGCTTTGTGTTCCAGAATATTGCTGATTCTTTGGTGAAATATCGTACTGGTGCTGGTGTGTATACCCGTCGTGGTGGTGTGGGTGCTTTTACTAAGGATGTGAAAGTGCAACAGACTCTTTATAACGGCGGTATGATTAACAAGACTGATTTTGTGACGAATTTAGGTGTTCGTCTAGTGTATCGTTTTGTTCCTGTTGGATTACGTAAAAAGGCTTTTCGGTCGTTGATTGGTAGCGGGCAGGCTGATAATAACCTGCGGAAGGAAAAATGTTCATGACGGATATGTCCAGTGATATGGTGCATGATTCTTCTGCACGCCTTGAGCACGCCCATAAACAGCGGTGGATTTATTACCGTATGGCCTTGGACGCTGGTGCTTGGATTGCTGCTTTATTCATTGGGTTCTTCTTGAGGTATGGAAGTTTTGAGCTGATTAACCCATTCGGTTTTTCTGTCGTTGCTGTGATAGCTCTAAGTATTCAGCTTGGATTTGGGTATGCCGTTGGTTTGTACAGTAATCGTTTACCGTATGGTTCTTTTGCAGAGACGAAGCTTCTGGGGTATACCGTTTTATCTGCTGTGGTAGTTATTCAGGCTGTTCTTATTCAGTTTTCGTGGCATATTGGTGTGCCTCGCTCAGCAATATTAATTGTTGCGCCTTTTGCTCTGATTATTATGTCAGTGTTCCGTTATTTTAAGAGGATGCTTCAGGAATATCAGAATCGTTCGCCTGTTGATAAGGCAGTTCCTGTGATTGTGTATGGTGCAGGTTTTCTTGGGCAACAATTAGTGACGAACCTGTTATCGGACCCGAGCTCTCTCTATCATCCTGTTGCACTTGTTGATGATGATCCTTCGTTACGTAATCATCGTATTCAGGGTATTCCTATTCGAGGAACCCGTGAAGATCTTCGTCATTTGGTGACGAGGCTTGGCGCATCTGCCGTTATTTGTGCAAAGAAAGAATTGCCGCTGGGGTATCAGACGGTTGCGGAGGAGATGCGAAGTTTGGGTGTGGATTTTTTGCATTATGCTGGAGTGACGGCTGGAATGAATGGGAATCTCCATTATGAATACCCTTTAATGAGAAATCCTGAGCTTGAAATAGATCGTAGAATTATTGAGTCTGTACGCGGAAAAGTTGATTATAACGTTGATCGCCAGGACATTTTTCAATATTTACAGGGTAAGCGTGTTCTTGTAACTGGTGCTGGCGGGTCTATTGGATCTGAGCTGTGCCGTCAGATTATGGAGTATGAGCCAGAAAAATTAATCATGCTCGATCGTGATGAGACGTTGCTTTTAGAGGCCCTTTATGGAATTAAATATTCTGGTTCTCTAGCTGATGACGGTATCGTGATTGCTGATATTCGTGACGTTGAGGCTGTGAACAAGGCTTTTGAAGAACATCGTCCACATGTGGTTTTTCATGTTGCTGCGTTGAAGCATGTGGCTGCTCTTGAGTCGAATCCGAAAGAGGGCTGGAAGACTAACGTTCAAGGAACACTTAACATTCTTGAAGCTGCATCTAAAGTAGAGGTTGATGTTTTTGTGAATATCTCTACTGATAAAGCTGCTGACCCGAAGAGTGCTTTGGGACAGTCTAAGCGTACAGCTGAAAGACTGTGTAGCTGGTACGGGAAAACTACCGGAAAAAAATATGTTTCCGTTCGTTTTGGAAATGTTTTTGGTTCCAGAGGTTCTGTTAAACCGCTATTTATGAAACAGATTTGTAATAGTAAGCCTTTAACGGTGACAGACCCTAAAGCCACCCGATTTTTCATGTTGGTTGATGACGCATGTGCGTTGGTCCTTCTTGCTGGTGCCTTGGGCAATAGTGGCGAAGTTCTCGTTCTGGATATGGGACAGCCTGTTCCCATCGAGAAAATTGCTCGGCAAATACTTGATGTGTATAAGCGCCCTGATCTTGATATTCAATACACCGGGTTGCGGGACGGCGAAAAGTTAGAGGAAGTTCTTTTTAGTAAAGAAGAGAAAAACGTTTCGAACGAGAAGAACAAACATATTTCTCATGCTCATGTTCCGCCGTTTGCACCAGCAGATTTAGACTATGCGCAATGGTGTCAAAACTATATTGATCACCGTGGGTATGGGCGAAAATAGGATGACCTGTTATCCTCTCGTGCCTTTTCAGAATGGGGTGTTGTCGTGGAAAACATTATGATGTGGGTTCCTGCCTTCGTCGCTTTTATGGTGAGTCTTTTCTTGCCACGGGCAATTATTCCTTTGCTGAAAAAATGGAACATGGTGGATATTCCAACTGAACGTTCTTCGCATCACCGTCAGACATTGAGGGGGATGGGTATTGCCGCTGCTGCTGGCACCTGTATCGCTTATACTCTCGCGATTGTTTTCGGCATGATTTCTATCGACCGTTCTGTTGCACTTTCTGTTTTGGCGGGAATGCTTGGTTCAGTAATTCTTGGTTGGCTCGAAGATTATCGAGGCGTTCCTATTCTTTGGCGTTTTGGTATTCAACTTGCTATCGGCGTGGTAGTGACATCTTTGCTGACCTATTCTTTGCATACATCGTGGGTGTGGGTTCCTCTAGCGGTTTTGGCCATTGCCGCTTATATCAACGTTGCAAACTTTATGGACGGCCTGAACGGTATTTCTGGGTTGCACGGTTTTATTGTTGGCGGATTTTATGCTTATGCCGGTTGGGTGAATGATCTCAATTGGTTGTTTATTGGTGGGTCTGCTTTATCACTGGCGTATTTAGCATTTTTACCGTGGAATCTTAGAAGTGTAAATAATGTTTTCTTGGGGGATTCTGGTTCTTACTTTTTAGGTGGCTCTATTGCGTCAATGGCTGTTGGCGCTTTTCTCTCTGGAGTGTATTTAGAGTATTTGTTATCTCCTGTTTTGGTGTATTTGGTAGATACGGGTGTGACTCTTTGGTTGCGTATCTATCGTAGAGAGAAGTGGTATTGCCCTCACCGTCAGCATGCTTATCAGCGTTTAACGGATGTTGGGTTGTCTCATGTTCAGAGTGCTTTAGTCGTTTCGTTGTTGACTATTTTTATTTCAGTGCTTGCTATTGTGACGTTGCCGTATGAAACTCAGGAAGCTATCTGGGCTGGTTTGTTGACTTTTGTGTTGCTTGGTGTGTATTTGTTTTCTCCGCAGTTGATTAGGAAGTTTAAAAAAGAATCTCGTGAGGAGATTCAAGAGCAGGGTTCTGTTCATGAACAAAAGTAGCTCCGTCTGGAAAAACATTTTCTTTTCGGTGAGTAAAATTGTTATTCCAGTAACGATCACAGGTATTATGGTGGGAGCACTTATTCAAGGGCGCTGGGGTTTTCTAGCTTTTTTGGTAGGTAGTCTCATCGTTCATATATGGTTTAGCGTAGATGTTCTTGTGGCTCATCGTGCTGAACGTGTTTCGATGGCAAACGTGGCACGCCAAATGGTGGTGTGTTACGTCATTAAAGTAATGATTGGTGCAATGTTGCTACTGGTTGTTCCTTTGCCGCAAACGATGACGAATGGTTGGATGTTATCTGGCGCTTTGATGGTTACGTTGGTGTGGTTAGTGATGACAATGAAGAGCATTATGGCAATGCGCATTTTGTATTTTGCTGATCATGATTGAGGTAAATGTCGGAATAAGTGTGAAGGAAATGAAGAGTGAGTAAGGCACAGAATCCTTGGTGGCGTGGCGATAAAAAGCTTCGTACTACGGGAGAGCTTGTTGCAGGTGGCGGAATTGCTGGGGCAATCATGACTTTGCTCTATGTCATATTGGGTATTGCTATCTGGAGTTTGGTAGGCTTTGTGCTGGATCACTTTTTAGGAACTCGATGGTTAGTTTTTGCTGGTGCCTTGGTAGGTGCTTCCGGAGGGTTCTACCTCGTTTGGTATCACATGACGAACCGTGGCTAGCTACCTCATTGAGTCACACATTATTTTTCAATAACATAATTTATATGTACACGGTCATTTTGACTAAATACTTTGATGCAAGAAAGGACTTGCCTTGATCGTAAACGGGCTTGTTACCGCCGCGGGATATGTTCCTCCCACGGTTGAAGATACTCATCTTCCCGATATTTTCACGATTGGTTCGTTTGGTTTCGGCAAGCAGATGCTGCTGGTGATACTTTCCGTTGTCATCGTTGCAGCATTTTTTATGCATGCAGGTCGCAAGCGTGCGATGGTTCCTGGACGTGAACAATTCATTGCAGAGAGTGGTTATCTTTTTATTCGGAACTCTCTAGCAAAAGAACTCATCGGTGCTCAGGCATATAAGCCCTTTGTTCCTTTGCTTTTTACTGCTTTTTTCTTCATCTTAGTTAATAACCTGTTTGGTTCTATTCCTGGTATTCAGCTACCTCCGATGTCTCACGCCGGTGCAGCCTATGTGATGGCAGGCTTCGCATGGTTTACATGGGTTGGTGTAGGTATTAAGCGCAAGGGCTTTGGGGCTTTCTTTAAAGATCTCACCATGCCTTCTGGTGTTCCTCCCATTCTTTATATCATTCTTGTGCCGATTGAGTTCCTCTCAAATCTTCTGATTCGTCCTGTTACACACGCGCTTCGTCTTTTTGCGACGATGTTCGGTGGGCATATGGCAATTTTGGTTGCTGCTTCTTTGACTCAGTACCTCATTGTTGAGGTGGGGGGATTTGGTTCTCTTGCAGCTATCGGTTCTGGTGCTCTCGGTTTGTTCTTCTACTTCCTTGAATTGATGATTCAGTGCATTCAGGCGTACATCTTCACGTTGCTTCTAGCTGTCTATCTTCAGGGTTCAGTTTCAGAAGGACACTAAAAAAGTTTTCTCAAGTTCATCAAGAGCTTGAAGGATATAGCATCCCGTAACATGCGGGTAATCACCACATAATCAAAACTCTGCTCGTTGAAACAAGAACACAAACGAGCACTGTTGAAAGGAAACAACATGGCAATCGCAGGCTCCCTGAGTGTTATCGGCTACGGTCTTGCATCTATCGGTGGCGGTATTGGCGTTGGTCTAATCTTCGCTGCTTACATGACTAGCGTTGCTCGTCAGCCTGAGTCACAGCGCACTCTTCAGCCAATGCTCTTCATGGGCTTCGCTTTGGTTGAAGCACTTGCAGTTTTGGGTCTCATTCTCGCGTTCATTATGTAATAAAGGCTCACGCCTTATTCTCTAATCTATAGAACAGGAATTTTCCCTATGTCATATTTGATGGCTGCTGGAGAGGAGCACAGCGTTAGCCCTCTCTTCCCGAGCGTTTGGGAAATGGTCATTGTCTTCATCGGGTTCCTGATCCTCCTCCTCATCGTTACCAAATACGTTATCCCGATGTTCGAAGAGATCTATCAGGAACGTAAAGAGGCTATTGAGGGCGGTCTTGCTAAAGCTGAAAAAGCTCAGGCAGAAGCGGCCGCAGCACGCGAAGAGTACAACCAACAGCTTGAAAGCGCTCGTTTGGAAGCACAGAAGATTCGCGAAGAAGCTCGTACTGAGGGTGAAGCAATTCTTGCTGAGTTCAAAGAACGTGCAACTGTTGAGGCTCAGCGCATTACCGATAATGCACAGAAGACTATCGAAGCCGAACGTGTAGCTGCTCTAGTTTCTCTTCGCTCTGAGGTAGGAACTTTGGCAACATCTTTGGCTGGCAAAATTGTTGGCGAATCCCTTAACGATGATGAGCGATCAGCTCGTGTAGTAGATCGTTTTCTTGCTGACCTTGAAACCGAGCAGCAGAACGCAGGTGTAGCTCGGTAATGGCAGGAGTATCTACTGAATCACTGAAGAAGGTGGAAGCGGTTCTTACTGCACAGCGTGCAGTAAGTCCTGACTATCTTGCTAAAGAGCTGTTTGCTGTTGTTGACGTCTTAGACGCTGATGGCGGTCTGCGACGCGCTCTGACCGACCCTTCTCGTAGTGAACAAGCACGCGAAGGAATTGTTCAGAAAGTATTTCGCGGTAAGGTCTCAGAGTCAGCACTGAACGTTTTTGTAGCGGCTGCAACTGCACGTTGGTCTGCTGAACGTGATTTAGCTGATGCTCTCGAGCATGTGGCTGTTGATGCAACAGCTCAAGCTGCAGAGGTACGCGCAGGCACCAACACTTTGGAGACGGTTCTTGATGAACTACTCACTTTCATCAACACTTTGAATTCTTCTGCACAAGCACAGATTGCTCTTACCGACGACCGTGCACTACCAGAAGCAAAGAAAAAACTTGCCCTCACTCTTGCTGGTTCTCCAGCAACAGCTGAAGGCCAGTTGTTGATTGAACGTGTGAGCGTCGCACCTCGCGGAATGACACCTGCACGTTTGGCAGAAAAATTCGTTGAAATTATCGTCAAACGTCAAAAACGCTCGGTTGCACGTGTTGTATCAGCCCGACCTCTAACCGACGCACACATCGAAAAGTTACGCCGTGGGCTTTCACAAGCCTATGGACAAGAACTGAAGCTAGACATCACCGTTGATCCTCAGGTAATAGGTGGACTCAAGGTTCAAGTTGGAGACGAGATTCTTGACGGCACCGTCCAGTCACGTCTGAACGAGCTCAACCGCTCTATCGTTGCCTAAGACTACGGATTGCACACGCAATAGTGATTTAGCAGATACAGATGGAAGGTGCGTTTCTTCTCACCATGGTGGTTAGAAGAACGTGCCAACCGTAAAGCAAGTTTCGGTTTTCACCCACGACCTGTGGGGGAGAACCACACATTAGGAGAGCAGGGACAAAAGATGGCCGATTTGACCATCAACGCCGACGACGTCCGTAACGCGCTAAACGAGTTTGCAGCGTCTTACGAACCCGGCAAAGTAGAACGAGTAGAGGTGGGTCGAGTATCGTCAGCATCTGACGGTATCGCCCGCATTGAGGGTCTTCCCTCCGTCATGGCTAATGAGTTGCTTCGTTTTGAAGACGGCACTCTTGGCTTGGCGCAGAACCTAGACACCCGCGATATTGGTGCTATTATCCTTGGCGATTTCACCGGTATCGAAGAAGGACAAGAAGTACACCGCACCGGTGAAGTTCTTTCCGTACCCGTAGGCGACGCATACCTTGGTCGTGTTGTTGATCCTCTGGGTAACCCCATCGACGACATGGGACCTATCGAAGCTGAAGGTCGCCGTGCGCTAGAACTCCAGGCGCCTGGTGTTACCCAGCGTAAGTCTGTGCACGAACCATTGCAGACCGGCCTTAAGGCTATTGACGCAATGATTCCTATCGGTCGCGGACAGCGTCAGCTCATCATTGGTGACCGCCAGACTGGTAAGACCGCTATTGCTGTCGATACCATTTTGAACCAGAAAGCTAATTGGGAATCTGGCGATCCTCAAAAGCAGGTTCGTTGTATCTATGTGGCTGTCGGTCAGAAAGCATCGACTATCGCTGCAGTACGTAGCACCCTTGAAGCACGTGGCGCTTTGGAATACACCACCATCGTTGCTTCTCCTGCATCTGATGCAGCAGGCTTCAAGTATCTAGCACCTTACACCGGTTCTGCTATTGGCCAGCACTGGATGTACGGTGGTAAGCACGTTTTGATTATCTTTGACGACTTGTCAAAGCAGGCAGAAGCATATCGTTCTGTTTCCTTGCTTCTACGCCGCCCACCAGGACGTGAAGCATACCCCGGTGACGTTTTCTACTTACACTCTCGTCTACTTGAGCGTTGCGCAAAGCTCTCTGACGAGCTAGGCGCTGGTTCGATGACTGGTTTCCCCATCATCGAAACCAAAGCAAATGACGTCTCCGCGTTCATTCCTACGAACGTTATTTCCATTACCGACGGACAGATCTTCTTGCAGTCTGACCTTTTCAACGCAAACCAGCGTCCTGCAGTTGACGTAGGTATCTCGGTTTCTCGTGTGGGTGGTGCCGCACAGACCAAGGCCATGAAGAAAGTCTCCGGTACTCTCAAACTCGACCTTGCACAGTTCCGCGCAATGGAAGCTTTCGCAATGTTCGCTTCTGACTTGGACGATGCGTCCAAACAGCAGCTCACCCGCGGTGCTCGTTTGACGGAGCTTTTGCGTCAGCCTCAGTACACCCCGTACGCGGTTGAAGAGCAGGTTGTTTCTATCTGGGCAGGTACGAACGGATACCTTGATGACGTTGAGGTCTCTGACGTACTCCGTTTTGAGAAAGAGTTCATCGACTACCTCCGTCGTTCCACTGGCGTCTTGACCGCTATTAGCGAGTCCGGAAAGCTTGAAGACGACACTGTAGCTGCATTGAAGAATGCGGTTGCTGAGGTCAAGCGTAACTTTTCCTCTGAAGGTACTAGCCACCTCGTAGACGCTGGTCATGAGGAGCATAAGCCAGTATCTGATGCGGACGTATCTCAGGAAACCATCGGTTAGCGATAATCCTGATGTGGTTGTGCTGTTCTGAGCCTAACAGCGTAGAACAGCACAACTGCTAGGACTGAAAGGAAGCTCTATGGGAGCCCAAATTAGGGTTTACCGCCAGAAGATTAATTCGACGTCGTCGATGAAAAAAATCTTCAAGGCGATGGAGATGATCGCGACCTCTCGTATCAATAAGGCACGTAAGAGCGCAGATGCTGCAAGCCCTTATGCTGCTGCTTTGACAAAGGCTGTTACTGCTATTGCTACTCAGCACCCCATTCAACACCCGTTGTTGACTGATACGTCTGTTAAGCATCGTCGTTCAGCTATTTTGGTGATGACGAGTGACCGTGGCTTAGCTGGATCATACTCTTCATCCGTTTTGAAAAAAGCGGAGGGTCTGATTGAGAAGTTGCGTAGCGAAGGTCGCGAGGTTCAGCTTTACCTTGTTGGCCGTAAAGCAAAATCATATTTTGAATTCCGTGAACGCCCGTATGAGCGTGCATGGGAGGGTAACACCGATAACCCTAACGTCGAAACGGCTGTTGAAATGCGTGAAGCTTTGCTTGATGCATATTCACGTCCTTACGAACAGGGTGGTGTCGATGAATTGCATATCGTGTACACCGAATTTTTGTCGATGGTAACTCAGGAAACAAAGATTCTTCGTCTACTACCGATTGCTGTTAAAGAAGCACGTCGTATGGGTGAAGAAATTGTTCCAGGTGTTCGCCTTGATGAAGAGCAATTTGAACAGGATGCTATGTTCGAGTTTGAACCTAGCCCTCAGGAAGTGCTGGACGCGTTGATGCCTCGTTATGTGGCGTCTCGTCTGTACGCCTGCTTATTGCAAGCTGCTGCTAGCGAACTTGCTTCTCGCCAGCGTGCGATGAAGTCTGCTGGTGATAACGCAGATGAACTTGTCAAGAAGTACACTCGTTTGATGAACAACGCTCGTCAGGCTGAGATTACTAACGAGATTTCTGAGATTGTCGGTGGCGCTGACGCCCTCGCCGCATCTTAGCAGAAGACCAACCAATAACTTTCTCTTATTAGGTAAGTGAGAACTATGACCTCCACTGTAAATGAATCGGCAGCTACGCCGACTCAGGGCGCTACTGGCCGCATCGTGCGCGTCATCGGCCCTGTTGTCGACGTTGAGTTTCCTGCCGGTCAGGTACCGGATATTTACAATGCGCTCACCGCTGATTTAACTCTCGGTGGCACTACTACTACGATTACTTTCGAGACCGCTCAGCACTTGGGCGACTCTATCATCCGCGCAATTTCTTTGAAGCAGACCGACGGTTTGGTGCGTGGACAGGCTGTTGTTGACACTGGAGCACCTATTTCTGTTCCTGTGGGTGACGGCGTGAAAGGACACATCTTCAACGTTCTCGGTGACGCTCTTGACGTCGATAACTCCGAGATTAAAGCTGACACTTACTGGCCTATTCACCGTACTGCTCCTGGCTTCGCAGAACTTGAAGGTTCTACCGAAATGCTCGAGACCGGTATTAAGTCCATTGACTTGCTGACCCCTTACATTAAGGGCGGTAAGATTGGTCTGTTCGGTGGTGCGGGCGTTGGTAAGACCGTTTTGATTCAGGAAATGATTACCCGTGTGGCTCGTAACTTCGGTGGTACTTCTGTATTCACCGGTGTGGGTGAGCGTACTCGTGAAGGTAACGACCTCTGGGTTGAAATGGAAGAAGCCGGCGTTCTTAAAGACACCGCGCTTGTGTTCGGTCAGATGGATGAGCCTCCAGGAACTCGTCTTCGTGTGGCTTTGACTGGTTTGACCATGGCGGAATACTTCCGCGATGTGAAGAATCAGGACGTTCTGCTCTTCATCGACAACATCTTCCGTTTCACTCAGGCAGGTTCTGAGGTATCCACCCTTCTCGGTCGTATGCCTTCTGCCGTGGGTTACCAGCCTAACCTTGCTGATGAGATGGGCTTGTTGCAGGAGCGTATTACCTCAACTCGTGGTCACTCTATTACCTCTATGCAGGCTATTTATGTTCCTGCGGATGACTACACTGACCCTGCTCCAGCGACAACCTTCGCTCACTTGGATGCAACAACTGAGCTTTCTCGTGAGATTGCTTCTCGTGGTCTGTACCCTGCTATTGACCCGCTTTCTTCAACCTCACGTATTTTGGATCCGCAGTACATCGGTAACGAACACTACGATACTGCTATCCGTGTGAAGGCTATTCTTCAGGAGAACAAGGAACTTCAGGACATCATCGCGATTCTTGGTGTGGACGAACTTTCTGAAGAGCAGAAGGTTGTTGTTTCTCGTGCACGTCGCATTGAGCAGTTCCTCTCTCAGAACACTTACACTGCGAAGCAGTTTACTGGTGTTGAGGGTTCAACTGTTCCGTTGAAGGACACCATTGAGTCCTTCCAGATGATTTGCAACGGCGATGTAGACCACATCCCTGAGCAGGCGTTCTACAACATTGGTGGTATGGACGATGTCTTCCGCCGCTACGAGGAAATCAAGGCACAGACTGGAGCCAAGTAATGACGGCACTAAAAGTCGAGGTTGTATCTCGTGAACACCGTGTGTGGGAGGGCGAGGCGAAATATGTTCGTGCTCGCACTGTCACCGGTGATTTGGGTATCCTTCCGGGGCATATCCCGACGTGTGTTCTTCTTGCTGAAGATGGTGAGCTGTACATTGAGCCGGTTTCTGGTGAGCCGATGACGACCACTCTTCAAGAGGGGTTTTTGACGGTTTCTAATGACCGCGTCACTATTGCTGCTAAGCACGCGAAGGTCTAAATAAACCTCATATGAGAAGAGGTGTTTGTTTCTTCTCCTTCTGTTCAGAAGGGTGAAGAAGCAAACACCTCTTGTTTTTAATGGTGGTGCTCTAACACTGTGAGTCTAAGAGCATGATGAATTTTTATATGGTGTTATATTTTGGGGTTTAGAAGAGTCGGTTTTCTGATTGGTCTACTCCGCGCATGGCGTCGTAGTCGAGGCTGATACAGCGGATACCGCGGTCTTCTGCGAGGGTTCTCGCTTGCGGTTTGATGCGTTGAGCTGCGAATACGCCCTTGACGGGGGCAAGTAGCGGGTCACGATTGAGTAGTTCGAGGTATCGGGTGAGCTGTTCAACACCGTCGATGTCGCCTACACGTTTGAGCTCTACCGCAATGGATGCGCCGTTGGCGTCTCGTGCCATGATGTCAACAGGGCCGATAGCGGTGGGGTATTCTCTGCGGACGAGAGTGTATCCGGCACCGAGGGTTTCGATTTGTTCGGCAAGGAGGCGTTGTAGATCGGATTCTACGCCGTCTTTGACGAGTCCGGGGTCGATGCCGAGGTCGTGGGAGAGTTCTCCGATGACCTCGTAGATTCTGATGAGAAGACGGTCGTCGCTTTTGGCTGCTTGTACCGTCCATAATTGTTGTATTTCGGGGTCTGCCAGTTCGGTGAATTGGCTGCTTTGGGTGAGTTTTTCTCCCTCTAGGACGTGCATATTGACCGGTGGGTTCATCCAGTTCAGGGGCTTATAGGAGCCTCCGTCGGAGTGGATGAGTACCGAGCCGTCATTTTTGAGCATGAGTAGGCGTGTGGCACGGGGGAGGTGGGCACGTAATCTGCCCTCATAATCTACGGAACATTCTGCTATAACAAGTCGCACGCACATAACTCTAACAGTTTGTGCAGGCGCTGGGTGTCGATTCTGTGGGCGTGTATTTGAGTGTGAGCCGGATATGTACGATAGTAGTATTTATGTCCCGCAATTCTTCTCGTCGCCGTAATGGCAATTCTGGCCGTGCCCCTAGTAAGTGGCAGCGTGCAGCTGTTTCTTCTGGCCGTGATATTTCGAGGATTCTTGATCCGTCTCCGACGGTTGAGGTTGCTTCAGATGGTCACTGGTATGTGCAGTATATGCCAGCGGTGAATGCTCGCAAGAATTATATTTGTCCTGAATGTGGGCGAACTATTAGCCCCGGTGTTGCACATTTGGTGGTGTGGCAAGAAAATCATCTTTTTGGTAAGGCTCAGGCTATTGCTGAGCGTCGGCATTGGCATCAGCGGTGTTGGCAGACTCGTCGCCGTTGATATTTTAGGTGTAATCCTGCAATAGAACGGGGTGTGGGGTATGAAGAACGATTCTTCATACCCCACACCCCGTTGTATTGGTGTTATACGGTTTTAGTTTTTGTCTTGTCTCGGTACGAGTATTTCTTGAACGAGGATGAGACAAGACGCCGCAACAGGGATGCCGATGAGTGCACCGAGTACGCTCCAGAGGCTTCCGCCTGCAGCCACTGCAATGATGGCGATACCGCCGGGGACTGCAACAGCTTTAGACATGATGCGCGGTGAGATGAAGTACGCTTCAACTTGTAGGTAGATGAAGTAGCAGATAGCGAATGCTAGAGAGACTTGCCATCCAGCGGTGAGCGAGAATACGGAGACGATAATTCCTGCGGAGACTCCACCAATAAGGGGGATAAAGGCAAGGATGACGACGATGAGTGAGAAGAGCTCGGGGAAAGGAACCCCTACGATGAGCATGACGGTTAGTGCAAAAGTGCCGTTGAGTAAGGCTACGGCTGCTTGCCCGAGAACATAGTTACCAACGGATTCGGTGATTTTGTCGGTGAGTTTGCTGACGGTTTCACGTTTTGAGGCGGGGGTGAGTCGAACAAACCATGCTTTCATCAGGGGTAGTGATGAGAGGAAGTAGAGGCTCAAGAAGAGTACAATAATTGTTCCGGTAAGAATGTTGGCAACGGTTGAGCCAGCGTTGACGAGGGTGTTGAAGAAGGAACTGACAACGTTGGAGTCTGAGGTGAGTCCTTGGAATGTTTTTGATACTTCGTGTGTGACCCAGTTACGTATACCAAATTTTTCGTCGATGGAGGTGAAAAGTGGTGAGTTGAGGAAGTCTGCGAAGTCGTTGGGGAAAGAATTGACGAATTGGATGGTTTGTCGCGCAATTTTTGGGACGACCCATGAGATGAGTCCGACAACGATGAGGGCGAAGGTGACGACGACGGCGGGTACGGCGGCTGCACGTGGAAGGCCGAGACTTTCTAGCTTGCGTACGGCGGGGTCGAGTCCGAGGGCGATAAAGAGCGCCCCAACAATCCAGCCGGCGAGTGGGCCGATATTGGTGAGGAAGTAGAGTGCTAGTAGTGCTGCACCGACACCGACGGTTAGGAGGAAGCCGACACGGACTGGATTAGCGATAGCGATAGCGGGCGCTTCGAAGGTGTTGGGTGAAGAGTCGGTTTCTTCTGCCGTGTTTTCGATGGTGTCGATGCTGGTTTCTTCTGTTAACGTTTCGGGTTCTTCTGGTGGTTCAAAGCGTGGGCGAGGTTGTGGGCTGGGTAAGCCTACGCGTTTATTTTTGCATTGGTTGAGTTTTTCTTTGAGATGTTTGAAAGTTTTCTCGACTGCAGATTCTTTGGGCATAATTTTTTATTTTCGTCTTGATGTACGGTGTATCTGAGACAACTTTATACCTTATTCCTGAGAGTAGGATTCAGCCGACGGCTAGAAACACTGCTTTATGACGAGAAAAAACGGTAGATTTTAGATAACGCAACATTCTTTTATTTGTAGGAGGTAAGCTGTGGCTTCTTCTCATGAACCTTTTATTCCGTCGTCGGTTCGTCGTGCACCTGACTTATCTCAGTTGGCTCAACAGCCGGCTTCTGCTGAGTCTTCTGCACCTGCTGGTGATACTGCGGTGAGTTACCGGTATGAGGTTACCAGTGGCGAGGATTTTCAGAAGTATGTTCAGATGTCTTCGCAAGGTGCTGTTATTTTTGTGCTGTGGTCTGCACAGTCTGCCGCTTCGGAGCAGACGTTGCGTGCCGTTGAGGAGGTTGTAAATTCTGCTGGCGGTAATTTGTTGTTGGCGTCGGTGGATGTGGGTGCTCACCCTGAGATTGCTCAGGCGTTTCAGGTGCAGAGTGTTCCGGCAGGTGTAGCAGTTCTTGCGGGGCGTCCGGCACCTTTGTTTAATACTCCGATTGATACTGCGCAGGCGACAGATGTGTTGCAGCAGGTTCTCCAGATTGCTGCAGAGCACCAGTTACCGGGTGGTTTCGCTCCTTCGGCGGGTGAGGTTGCGGAGAAGCCTTTACCTCCGTTACATCAAGAGGCATTAGACGCTATTGACCGTGGTGATTATGCTTCTGCTCAGCAAGCGTATCAGCGTGCTTTAGCCGAGAACCCAGGGGATAAGGACGCTAAGCTGGGGTTGTCTCAGGTGAATCTGCTATCGCGGGTGTCTGCTTATGATACGGTGCAGGTGCGTGCTCAGGCGGCGCAAGAGCCGTTGAATGTTGATGCGGCGTTGGCTGTTGCTGACCTTGATATTTCGGGTGGGCATGTTGAGGATGCGTTTAATCGTCTTATTAACGTGTTTAAACAGGTGGATGCCTCTGCTCAGAATACGGTGCGTGAACGTCTGGTAGAGCTTTTTGATGTGGTTGGTTCTGCTGATCCTCGCGTGGTTAAAGCGCGCACTGCTTTAATGACCGCCCTCTTCTAAAAGAGAGCGCCACACACCGCCTAACCCCTTGCACCGGTATGGTGGTTGGGGGCGTAGTATGAGTGATGAATATTTGCTGTGGTTGACAAGAACACATAGACTGTGAACCACAGCATTTATTATTTAACTGTTAGATGATGTGCCGAAATAGTATGCGCTCGCAACGAGAGGAACGCTTCATGACAGATCAGATTCCGTGGAATACACCTTCTCAACCAGACACCGAAGAACGCGACCTTACCCAAGTGAGCGAGCAGATTCCAACACCAGAGCATTCTGCTCCGTCACAGTCCATGGCGTTGAGCCTACGCTATTTGGTCAAAGAATACCGAGACAAGGTGGCTGTAGACGGTATTAATCTGGACGTTCCTCGTGGCTCCTTCTTTGGGCTGGTGGGACGTAACGGTGCTGGTAAAACGACCACTCTGAACATGGCAACAGGGTTGTTGCGTCCTACCGCTGGAACAGCGCATATTGGCGCAATAAACATTTGGGAAGACCCTATTGCCGCTAAAAAGCAGGTGGGTGTTCTTCCTGATGGTGTGCGTCTTTTTGATAAGCTCACCGGCGAACAACTTTTATATTATGCGGGCATGTTACATGGGTTAGACCGTCAGACGGTTAAAGAACGTAGCGCCGACCTGTTGAACGTCCTTGAAATGGGTGATGCTGGTGGGCGTCGCGTATGCGATTATTCTGCTGGTATGACAAAGAAAATTGGGTTAGGGTGCGCGCTGATTCACGCCCCTTCACTTCTGATTCTTGATGAGCCGTTTGAGGCGGTAGACCCTGTTTCGGCGTCGAATATTCAGGATATTTTGCGCGGGTATATCCAATCGGGTGGAACGATTGTGCTCTCGTCACATGTGATGGATTTGGTGGGGCGCCTATGCGACCACGTGGCAGTGATGAACGAGGGACGTATTGTTGCTTCTGGCACGTTAGATGATGTGTGTGCCGGCAAGACTTTAGAAGAACGGTTCATTGAACTGGTTGGCGGACGTGTTGTTTCGGAGGGAATCTCATGGTTAAAGTCCTCCTCAAACTAAAATGGGCAGATTTTGTTGCCTCTTTTAAACGTAATACGTGGGCTATCGTTGGCACCGTTATTGCCTTGCTCTATGGGGTTGGTCTTCTTGCCGTGTGGGCTTTTGCGTCACTGACAGCCGGCACAGAATCACCCCAACAGCAGATATGGGCGCTGTGCTTTGGTGTGGTGGCTAGTCTTATCTGGCTGGTGGTGCCCTTATTCTTTGCATGGGTTGATAATGCCCTTGACCTCGATAAGCTTGCCCCGTACCCGTTGTCGGCACGAGATATTCAATGGGCGCAACTTTGGGGCAACCTCATAGGTGTTCCCGGCTTTTTAACGGCTCTTACCACACTTGTGACTGCTGGTGCTTTCATTCATCAGCCGTTAGTGTTGGTCAGCTATATTTTGTGTGCTCCGGTGGGGCTACTGTTAATGATGATGATTTCTCGCCTCATTAATATGGTGGGACAGCGTATTTACCAGAATCGTATGCTGCGTAACGTGATGTCGGTAGTCACGGTTATTCTGATGATTTGTTTAGTCCCGTTTCTCATGCTGATTGCTGGTGCTGTGGCGTCTATCTGGGATTATCTTCCAACCATTTTTAACATTTTGGCGTGGAGCCCGCTGGGTGTTATATGGGCTGTTCCTGGTGATGTTTTTGACGGCGCATGGGGGATAGCTGCCGGTCGTTGTGCTCTGACTGCTGTGTATGTTGTGGCTGGTTGGACGCTAAGGAATAAGTTGCTCACCCATGAGATGGAATATTTGGGTGCTTCAACAGCGCAAACCGGTACACGCACTAAAGAAGCAGGGAATATCGGTATTTTTGCGCATTTTCCAGCTCATGCACGTTGGGTTGTTGCCGCTCGCACCATACATTCTTTCTTCACCGATTCTCGCATGAGCGCATTTTTGGTGATTCCGCCTGCATTCTATGTGCTGATGACTTTCGGTGAAGCGTTCTCAGCTTCTGCAGGCAGGGATAGCGGCGCTTTTTCTGATATTGGGCCATTGTTTATTGCGTTGATGATAGGCTCTACGTTCTATTATTTGGTGGCGTATGATGATTCTGCGTTGGCCACGCATCTTATTTCTCCACTGAGCGGAAAAGATGACCGCTGGGGCCGTTTCTATGGTTTGGGCATTCTCTTCTTACCGATTCTGCTCTTCTGTTTAACGTTTTTCTTATGGTATCGTGGCGCTAGTTTTGTGGAGTTCTTCGCTCTTGCTGGTGGTTCGGTTGGTGCTTTTTGTACGGCTGCTGCTATTAGCTCATTATTTGATGTGACGTTGCCGCCGCCGACTCCGCCACCTGGTTCTGGCCCGTTCAAAACACCGCAGAATACGGGCGGTGCTGGTTTGGTTCTGGCACGTTTAGGTGTCTCGTTATTGACTTTTGCGGCGCTGATACCAACCTTTGTGCTGTACGGTATCTACTTGTTGACGGGGCAGGACGTGTGGGCATGGTGCACGGGCGCAGTGTCGCTGGTGTATGGTGTGCTGTGCGTGTGGTGTGTGATGCGTGTGAGTGCTCGCCGGTATGAGCGTCATGCTCCTGAGTGTTTTGCTCAGTTGAAGCGGTAACATACTTTTCTTTTGTGTAGTATGTGGTTATTGATGTATTGCTGTTTGTGAGGAGGAGAGATGTCTTCTATTCCTGGAGTTGAAGATCCTTTTGCGCCGGATACGCGTGGTGGCACTGCGTTGTTGGAGCGTGAGCTGACGGAGACTGTTGAGCCGGGTGACCATGAGCGTTTTAGCCATTATGTGCGTAAAGAGAAGATTATGGAGTCTGCTCTGACGGGTAATCCTGTGCGTGCGTTGTGCGGTAAGGTGTGGACTCCGGGGCGTGACCCTGAGAAGTTTCCGGTGTGCCCGCAGTGTCAGGAAATTTATGATGGTTTGCGTCCGGGTAAGGATGATGGCGACGGCGAGAATTAGCTGAAGCTGTGAGGTGACCCTATCTAGCTATGTGGCTGGGTAGGGTCATTTTTTGTGTGCGCTTTTGTGACGAAGTGTAGGTGCTGAAAATTTTAGTTCAGCTTATAATAAGGCTGGTTAGGTGGAGGCGGTGCGTTCTCTGCAGGTTTAAATATATTTCTGGTAAGGAGTTCTTATGGCAGATTCTGCACATAAAGACTGGAAAGAAAAACTCAGAGAAGAGTTTAATGCGAAAACCGATTTTGATATTATTTCTGGGCGCAATAAAGAAAAAATAGATAAAGCTAAAGAGAATGAATACATAAAAGAAGGCCAGATTGCTAATGCTGAGTTCTTAGGTCTTACTGCTATGCGGGAGTACATCAAGAATAAAGCAGACGAACATAGTGTTAGCCAATATGAAGTATGGGAATTTCTTGAAGGGAAAGTTCATTCCCGTGTCGCGTATTATTCTTATGAGAAGTATTTTGAAGTAAAGTTCTGGAAAAGTCTAGGTCGTTTCCTTCTGATGTTTTTAAAATTCCCATTTTTTTCGGAGTCCATATTTTCCGAGTCGGAAAATGAGGGGAAAAAAATTCCGGACTTCTTGGAGTTCGTATATATTTTTACTCAATTTTTTTTCCCAGTTGGGTTAGCGGTACCTCTATTTTTTATGTTTGGGTTCGGTCCATTGCCAGTGGCAGTGCTGTTCTGTTGTCTTCTTTTCGTGAGCCTTTCTGTTGAGTCCCTTAAGAGTTTTTTGCCGAGCTTTTCTAATAAGATCTCTCCAAATCCATCTTTTCTAGGAAAATTATGGATTCTTTGTAAATTTTTTTTGGTGTTTCTTTTCATAAATAGTGTCCAAATTTTTATTTTAGTATCACTTGTAGTCTTACCTTTAGTGTGGTGTTTTATCCCTGAATCTAATATTATTGTTTATTGCATAATTCTTTTGTCTTTGACGATTTTATATATGCTATTTTGGTTTATTGTGTTGTTTTTTGTTAAACTTGGTGGGCGTTATGCTATGGGTGTCGATTTTTTACTTATGACAGCATCATCGTTTGCCTTGGGTTCACTATTTTCGAATTATAACAAAAATGCAGAATTTTTGCTTATTCTGGTTTGTGTTATTTATTTTATTATTTTTATTAATAAAATTAATTCATATTTTGGAAAAAGTAATAGTGTTTTATTTGAACAATACCAGCAGATAATTATTGCTGCAGAACCTCCACGAGAAGAAAAACCAATCCGCCCATGGGAAACGAATCATCACCTCGAGAACCAAGCTGAGAACCAAGCCGCTGAGGTGGAGCCAGAAACTACCGAAAAGAATTTCAGAAAATCATCCGAAAAATAAAGAAATAGCTGAACCGGAGCACAACACAACACACCAACTAAACTCCAGCTTACCCCTGTAAACGCACAGAATCTCACCGCCTATGAAGAGTTCACGTACACCACAAAAACACCCCACCTGCCTTCCCTTGTGATGTACGTGAACTCGTGCGCAAGTAGAGAAAACAAGCCAAGCGCACTAAACTCAACAGAGCACCCACGCACACAAAGCACACGGGCGCCACCACAAACACAGGGGGAGAGAACACCATGAGCGAAAACAACGAACAAGAATCACTATTCGACGCACATAACACACCCAACACCGAACTCTCACCCGCATACCCCAACCGTGCAGCATGGGGCACCGCCACCAAACTACGCGCATGGCAGGCAGAAGCCATGAACAAATACTTCAGCGAAAACCCGCGCGACTTCATGGCAGTAGCAACCCCCGGCGCAGGTAAAACCACCTTCGCACTCACCGTCGCCAAAGAACTCTTCAACCGCGGAGTCATCAACCGGCTCACCGTCGTCGCCCCCACAGACCACCTCAAAAAACAATGGGCAGACGCCGCCGCAAAAGTACACATCGCCATCGACCCCAACTACAAAAACTCCGACGGCTCACACGGGGCAGAATACCAAGGTGTAGCACTGACCTACTCACAAGTAGCACACAAACCCCTACTACACCGCGCCCGCACCGAAAACGGGCGCACCCTCGTCATCATGGACGAAATTCACCACGCCGGCGACGCCCTCTCATGGGGAGACGGGCTACGCGAAGCATTCGAACCCGCCACACGCCGACTCGCCCTCACCGGCACACCCTTCCGCTCCGACGATTCACCCATCCCATTTGTCCGCTACGAAGAAGATCAAGACGGCATACGACGCTCCGCCTCCGACTACTCCTACGGGTACGGCCCAGCCCTCAAAGACCACGTCGTGCGCCCCGTCATCTTCATGGCATACTCCGGCAAAATGCAATGGCGCACCTCCGCTGGCGAAGAAATGGCGGCACAACTCGGTGAAGGCTTCACCAAAGACGTCACCGCACAAGCATGGCGCACCGCACTCGACCCGCAAGGGCAATGGATACCCACCGTGCTCACCGCCGCCGACAAACGCCTCACCGAAGTACGCCGAACCGTACCCGACGCCGGCGGACTCGTCATCGCCACAGACCACCAAGATGCACGCGCCTACGCCGAAAAACTCCACGCCATCACCGGTGAAAAACCCACCGTCGTACTCTCCGACGACAAAACCGCATCCGAAAAAATTGACCAATTCTCCGCCGGAAACCAACGCTGGATGGTCGCAGTGCGCATGGTATCCGAAGGCGTCGACGTACCCCGCCTTGCCGTCGGTGTTTACGCAACATCAACCAGCACCCCGCTCTTCTTCGCACAAGCCGTCGGACGTTTTGTGCGTGCACGCAAACGAGGAGAAACCGCCTCGGTGTTCCTCCCATCAGTACCGCAATTGATGATTCTCGCCAACGAGATGGAAACCGAACGAGACCACGCACTCGACAGAAAAACCGTAAACACACCCGCCGACCCGCTCAACGAAGGACTCGATGACCACCTCGTCGACGAAGCCAACCGTGAAGACCGCGCCAGCGAACAACTCACCCGCGGAAAATTTGAGGCACTCGGCTCTGAAGCGTCTTTTCATGGGGTGCTCTACGACGGCGCAGAATACAGCACCGGCGGTGTAGCACTCGGCTCCGAAGAAGAACAAGACTTCCTCGGCATCCCCGGGCTACTAGACGCCGAACAGGTCAGCACGCTACTTCAAGCGCGCCAAAAAGAACACGCTGCACGTAAACCACAAGGCAGCACACCCACCGTGGTTGATCACCGGCAGCTCAAGAACCTCAGAAATCAGTTAGCGAAGAATGTTTCTGCCTACGCTATTCGTTCTGGAAAAGCGCACGGGGTGATTCATAACGAGTTGCGTCGCGCCTGTGGTGGACCAGCGGTTGCACAAGCAACTGCCGACCAAATTAGGGCACGCATCGATAAGCTGGCTGACTGGTTTATTGGAAGAAAATAACAACACCCACTAGGCTGGTATAAGTGTAGAGCGACCATAAAACATTAAAGAAAATACGGTGAGCGTACTACACACCACCCTATGTGGGGTGTGTAGTACTCTCACCGTAAAAGCCTCTAACGGCAGAAAAAGCGGGGGAGTGCTAGTCTTCTACTACGGTAACGCCCGCGTCCTCTAACTGCTCAACAGCATCAGACAAACCCTGCTCACTCACAGGTGCTGTCAAACCCAACAGAACACGAGTGTCATAGCCGGCATCAATAGCGTCAAGCGCCGTAGCCTTCACACAAAAATCGGTGGCAATACCCACCACATCAACCTCAGTAATCTCATGCTCTTGAAGCCAATCATCAAGAGAGACCTTCGGAGAATCGTCCACCTGCTGAGCCTGAGCATCACGCTCACCGGTCATCACAGTATCCTCCGGTGCAAGAAGCCCCTCAAAGCCAGAATAAGCAGCCTCAAACGCACCCTTACGGAAATACCCGTCAATATAATCGGTATCAAGGTTAGGGTGAGTCTGCGCGCCCTCACTATCGGCAACACAATGCACCGGCCACGACACCTGATAATCAGGAGTATCACTAAAATGCTCACCAGGGGAGATATGCCAATCCAAGGTCGCCACAATCGTGCTGTACTTATGATGGTTGTTCTCCACATACTCACTAATGAGAGAAGCAACCTCCGCACCAGACTCAGTAGCTAAAGAACCACCCTGACAAAAATCGTTCTGAACATCGACAATAATCAACGCTTTAGACATGGTATAAACCCGTTTCTTTCTAGACATCTATGCTGTGTGTACATGTTGCCTCACCACACAACCAAGCGGCTACGGAGGTGAGGCAACACCATATCAAAAAAGAGCAAAAACCCTATTTCTGGTCAATAAACTCGGTAGGAATCACCGGATCACCAGCAGAAAGACGATGCGCCGCATACGGAAGTTCCTGAATAGAACGCTGATGACGCTCCGCCGCACGACGCACACCCTCAGCACCCACAAAACCAGGCAGAAGCTGCCCGTCCTTGACGAACTCGACAAGTAGTTCACGAGAACTCTCAACCTGCAACGGGGTCGGCCCAACACCAATCAGCTCCGCCGTAGCAACACCACGAGAATTCAACTGGCGTACAGCAGACTTACGCCCACCATGAGAACCCTTACCCCGAGAAGCCTTAGCAACAGGCTCCATCACACCATCACTATTTTCGCGGGCAACAACCTTATACACCATTGATGAGGTAGGAGCACCAGAACCGGTCACCAGCTTAGTGCCCACACCATACGAATCAACAGGGGCAGCAGCTAAGGACGCAATAGCGTACTCATCTAAATCACTGGTGACCGTAATTTTCGTGTTTGTATTTCCTAAAGAGTCAAGAAGTTCGCGCACCCAACGCGCCTGAACCACCAAATCGCCAGAATCGAGACGAACACCGCCAAGCTCCTGACCAGCAAGATCAACCGCTAAACGAACAGCTTTCTCCACATCATAGGTATCCACCAAAAGAGTGGTCTTATTACCAAGAGAAGCTAACTGTGCGCGGAACGCTTCCTCTTCGCTATCGTGCAAAAGAGTGAAAGAATGAGCGCTCGTACCAATCGTGTGCAAACCGTAGCGTCTGCCTGCCTCAAGGTTAGATGTCCCCTCAAAACCGGCAATGACGGCGGCACGAGCAGCCGCCACCGCCGCCTGTTCGTGGGCGCGTCGGCTACCCATCTCAAGGCACGGGCGGTCGTTTGCGGTAACAGACATACGAGACGCCGCCGAAGCCACCGCAGAATCATAATTCAAAATAGACAGCAGATACGTCTCTAAAATGCAGGCCTCAGCAAAAGTGCCCTCCACCTGCAACACTGGAGAATGAGGGAAAAACACCTCACCCTCAGCATAACCATAGATGTTTCCGCTAAAACGAAAATTCTCTAAATACGAGAGCGTCTCATCATTGACCACCTGCGCATCCGCTAAATAATCTAGCTCTGCGGTGGTAAAACGAAAATCTGCAAGGCCCTCTAAGAAACGTCCTGTACCGGCAAGAACACCGTAGCGTCTGCCTGCAGGAAGACGGCGAGTAAAGACCTCAAAAACACTGTGACGGTGCGCCGTACCAGACTTAAGCGCTGCCTGAAGCATCGTCAATTCATAATGGTCAGTTAATAAAGCTGTTGAAGTAGACACGACACTAACTTTACTGCCTGAAAGAACGTTATATAACCTCCAGCACGAACTTTATGCTAAATACATAAGGTAAAATTGCATGTAAGTAGATTGCTGGACACAAAACAACACCACACTCCACACCACACTGGCCAAAGACAGCTCAACCGATAGGATAGACCAGTAGCTACCGACCACCCATCCACACGAGAGCTCACCCACCCCAGGACGTAAGGAGCAACCATGTCAATTGCCCCACAAGAAGCCCCACACCAAGAGGCCAGCACCCACCAACAACCAGACACCCCCTGGAACGTCATCGTCTGGAACGACCCCGTCAACCTCATGAGCTACGTCACCTACGTCTTTAGAGCACACTTCGGCTACAGCACCAACAAAGCCAAAACCCTCATGCTACAAGTACACAACGACGGAAAAGCCATCGTCTACACCGGCACCAAAGAAACCGCCGAAAAACACACCCAAGCACTACACAGCTGGGGACTCTGGGCAACCTTCGAAAGGGCAGAAAACTAACATGGCACAAGGATTCAAAGCCACACCACGCGGATACACCGCACAATTCTCCGCCACCGAAGCAGAACTACTCGGCAAACTCTTCAACGACGTAGCCACCGCACTCACCCCCGACGAACAACCAGAAAAAGACCCCCTCGCCGCACTCATCGGCATCACCGAAAACACCGACATCCCCGAAGACCCAGCCGTCGCACGCATGCTCCCCGTCGCATCCGACGACCCAGAAGTAGCCGACGAATACCGACGCTACACCGAACTCTCACTACGCCAACACAAAATAGGCAACCTCAAACTTGCACACATGCAAGTACAACACCGCAACATCACCCTCAACGACGAACACGCACAAGCATGGGCCTCCGCACTCAACGACGTACGCCTCACCCTCGGCGAAAGACTCAACATCCACAGTGAAGAACAAGCCGAGAAAATCGGCGAATACACCAACAACAACACCGTCGAAACCGTCGAAGAATACATGTCCTTCGTCTACAACTTCATCACATGGCTCCAAGACACCCTCATGGAAGCAATGCTCAGCCAACTACCCGACGACAACTAACCCACCTCACACCACAGCGTGAGATTTATCCTCTTTCCCACAACATAACACTCAGGAACACCACAACAACACCCACACACAGTATTCTCGAAAACACCATGACCGACCAAAAACACACCACCATACAAACAAGTTGGGGAACGCACATACCAGCAACCCCCACCCCCAACGCACCCCTCGGAGTCTTCGACTCCGGAGTCGGCGGACTCACCGTCGCACGCGCAGTAATGGACCAGCTTCCACACGAAAACATCATCTACGTCGGAGACACCGCAAACGGCCCATACGGGCCACTGACCATCGCACAAGTACGCGCCAACGCCCTACGCATCATGGACGAACTCGTAGACTCCGGCGTCAAAATGCTCGTCATCGCCTGCAACACCGCATCAGCAGCCGTACTACGCGACGCACGCGAACGCTACACCAAAAAATACGGGATACCCGTCGTAGAAGTCATCCAACCAGCAGCACGCCGAGCAGTCTCAGCAACACGCAACGGAAAAATAGGCGTTATCGCCACAGAAGCAACCGTCAACTCACGAGCCTACGAAGACACCTTCGCCGTGAGCACCTGCGACATCTACTCCGTACCCTGCCCACGATTCGTCGAATTCGTCGAAAACGGTATCACCTCCGGCGAAGAACTCCTCGCCACCGCACAAAAATACCTCGCACCCCTCAAAGAAGCAGGCGTCGACACCCTCGTGCTAGGGTGCACACACTACCCGCTACTGACCGGCGTCATCTCATACATCATGGGGGAAGACGTCACCCTCGTCTCATCCTCAGAAGAATCAGCAAAAGACGTCTACCGTGCACTCGTACAACACGGCATGGAACGAGAAGCAGGGCTGAGCACCTCCCACGAATTCCTTGCCACCGGAGAAACAGAATCCTTCGAAAAACTTGCCCGACGCTTTCTCGGCCCAGAAGTCACCAGCGTCCAACACACAGAATCCATCGCACACCAATACCCCACCGGCTCACTAGCAGTGATGACACCAGAAACCCCGCGTATCAGCGTCTCACCTGCCATGAACGAGCACAACAAATAAGGTTCATCATCTATGCGTTTGACCGTCATCGGCTGCTCCGGCTCATTCCCTAGCGCCACATCACCAGCATCCTGCTACATGATCTCAGCAACAGACCTCAACGGCAAAACCTGGCGAATACTCGTAGACATGGGCAACGGGGCATTAGGCGTCCTCCAACGTCACGTCAAACTCGAAGACATCGACGCAATCCTCATCTCCCATCTCCACCCAGACCACTGCATCGACCTCTCCGGCGTGCACGTCGCCGTCAAATGGGACCCCCGCGGATGGAACAAACCACCCATCCCACTCTACGCACCCGAAGGCATCCACGAATACCTCCTCAACACGCACGGACTGACCATGGAAACCAGCATGGACACCGAATTTACCTTCCACGAATGGCAAGCAGAACAACCCGTCAACATCGGCCCATTCACCGTCACACCCTATGATGTTATCCACCCCGTCGTAGCACCCTACGCGCTACGTATCGAATGCGACTCAGACCAAGGGCACACCATCATCGCATACTCTGGAGACACAGACTCCTGCCCCGGACTCGTCAAAGCCGCACACCAAGCAGACCTCTTCCTCTGCGAAGCCGCCTACCAAGAAGGACGAGACGACCACCTACGCGGCATCCACCTCACCGGAAAACGCGCAGCAGAAGCCGCCAAAGAAGCCGGCGCACGCAACCTCCTCCTCACACACCTACCCGTATGGAACAACCCCGAAACCATACGCGCCGAAGCAGAAACCGTATACGACGGCGGAATCGGAATCGCAGAAGCCAGCGCAACCTACGTCGTACACCCCAGACCACAACACATACCAGCACACACCACCACCCTCAAAGTCATCGGAAAACGACTCTAAAAACCGCACACCAACCACCTACAAGAAAAGAGAATAACTCATGACAACACGCAAAGACGGACGCGCACACAACGAACTACGCCCCATCACCATCACCCGCGGATGGTCACAAAACGCAGAAGGCTCAGCCCTCATCGAATGCGGAAACACCCGCGTCCTCTGCACAGCATCCTTCACCGAAGGCGTACCACGCTGGCTCAAAGGACAAGGCAAAGGATGGGTCACCGCAGAATACGCAATGCTGCCACGCGCCACCAACAGCCGTTCTACCCGCGAATCTGTCAAAGGCAAAATTGGTGGACGCACCCACGAAATCTCACGACTGATCGGACGCTCCCTACGCGCCGTCATCGACACCCAAGCACTCGGCGAAAATACCATCGTCCTCGACTGCGACGTACTCCAAGCAGACGGCGGAACCCGCACCGCCGCCATCACCGGCGCATACATCGCCCTCGTACAAGCTATCGAATGGGCTAAAAAAGAACGCATTATCAACCGCAACGCACAACCCATCACCGGAAGCGTCTGCGCAACATCCGTCGGCATCATCGACGGAACACCCATGCTTGACCTACCCTACGAAGAAGACGTCCGCGCCGAAACCGACATGAATATTGTTGTCACCGGCGACGGAAAATTCATCGAAGTACAAGGAACAGCAGAAGGCGCGCCCTTCGACAGAGACGAACTTAACGCACTCCTTGACCTAGCATTAGAAGGAACAGCAGAACTCACCCGTATTCAGCGTGAAACACTAGGAGAATAAACATGCCAGCCCGCATCGTCCTCGCCTCACACAACACCGGAAAACTACGCGAACTACGAGAGATTCTGCGCGACAAAATTAGCGGACTCAACGTCGACGAAGACGTCGTCGACGCCTCAACCATAGGTGCTGTTGACGTCGTCGAAGACGGCGTAACCTTCGCAGAAAACTCCCTCAAAAAAGCGCGCGCCGTTGCAGCGGCAACAGGGCTTATCGCCATCGCCGACGACTCCGGACTAAGCGTTGACGTGCTCGGCGGTGCCCCCGGTATCTTCTCGGCACGCTGGTGCGGACACCACGGCGACGACACCGCAAACCTCAACCTACTACTTGCTCAACTATCCGATATTGACGACGAACATCGTGGAGCACAATTCTGCTGTGCCGCAAGCGTCGTCACACCCACCGGCGAAGAACACGTCGAACACGGGTACATGCGCGGAACGCTCTTACGCGAACCACGCGGAGAAGGAGGCTTCGGATACGACCCCATTCTCGTACCCGAAGACCTCGAAGCACCATACGTGGGGCAAAGCTGCGCAGAAATACCACGCGAGGTCAAAAACACGATGAGTCACCGCGCTCGCGCATTTGAAGCGCTGATTCCTCACCTGATTGCACTGTTATCTGACGAACACGGTTCAGACGAACAATAGTTCTTCAGATGTTAGCGGCGTAGGAGTAAACGATGACACCACATCACGGGTATCTAGAGCAGGCACAATACCTGCCAGTGGTTCAAGCTGTGATGGCTCAAGCCGGTCTGAATATCTCACAAGATCGGTGGGATATTCGCACCAGCGGTTCCGCCCATATTGTGATTAATATGGGTGGAGAACTGAGTATTCGTGTTGCAAAAAGTGACCAAGTTGCCCGCCATGTGGCGCGTCGTACAGAAGTGCTTCGCCGTTTACCGCACCATTTTTCTTTTGAAGTTCCTCGCCCCATCACTCGAACCATCACCCGCCAAGGTTTTACGGCAGTAGGGCTACGGTGGATTAAAGGCGAACCACGAAACCCCGGCCCAGCACCAGCAAAATATTTGGCGCAGCTCGTCCGCGAAATACACCGTGTTGATTATGAGGGGATGGAACCATACCTTGATTCTGCACACCAGCATTGGGGCGGAGAAGACGGGCTGAGTGCCCTCGAACACGATGTGCTTCCGCGTCTTCTCAAAACGAACCGTTCAACAGCGCAGAAAATTATTCAACAAGTACATGACCTTCCCGAGGTTGAACCCGTACTCATCCATAATGACCTTGCAGGGCATAACATCCTCTGGAACGGGGATAAACTTACTGGCGTCATCGACTGGGACCACGCAACTCTTGCCGACCCCGCCTACGATTACGCGTCCTTAGGGAACTGGTACGGGTGGGACTGCCTCAGCTCATTCTTAGGAGAAGATGAGATTCATCGGGCACAAATTATCTCTCGTCTGGTGGCGTTAGAAGCGGTAGCGTACGCCATTCATAACGGTAAAGGCGGCGGTATTATCCGTTTAGCCGTCGAAAGAGCCGACCACTGGTTACAAACGCACCGTCAAAGCCTCATACAACAGAACTAAACCTCACAAAACATCAGAACCTACGTACATAGAGCCGTTCACTATGAAAATAGTGGCTTGTCGATGAGACAAACCCACAAACAAGCCACTATCAACTCAAAAATATGAGAACCGTAATCTAGCTCTTCTGCTGAACAGCAGAACCACCCAACTGGGCACACCAACGATTGAGCGCCTCATCTATCACATCAAGCACTTCAAGACGCGACGTAAATTCTGGCGAAAAAATACTCGAACCATAACCAGCACCCAAAAGAGCGCCCGTAATCGTTGCAGAAGAATCAGACACCAACGGCACACGCACCGCATGAGCAATCGCGTCAAGAGCAGAAACTTCTTCACGATTCTCAGCAACCAAAGCAGACAACACGCCACGACCGAGCACCGCAGAAGAAACCTGCTCATGACGAAACGCCTCGTCTAAAAGATGTGTTGGAACTTCCTGCTCAGATAATGCTTTTGCCTGGCGTAACACACAACGAATCTTCTCACCGTCAGAGGGAATACCGCGCTGCGGAAGAGAATCAATCCATTCCAAGACCGAAAGAACCGCCTGCCGAATGGGTTGCTCCACCACGTCACGATACGCAATGGCATAACGAATTAACAATGCATACGCAATAGAAGAAACTATTGTTTCGGGGTGCCCGTGGGTAAGAGCTGCAGCTCGTGCACTCAACGAGATGACAGTACTTTCTTGCTCAATTGGAAGAAAACCAAAAACAGCAGAAGGTGCTAACGCACCGGTGGTTTGCTCATCGGGGCAAACATGCTTGTCTACAGTTTGCATCTGACCGGTATTCAAAGAACGAGAAATAGCAGGGTCAATAGCATGAGCTTTTTGTAAGGCTGGGTGGCTATCAATCTCACGTGGTAAAGATACCGGCGCCTCAGACTCGAGAACATGTCCGGTACCACGATACCACCGCAAATACGCTAACCACAGGCACGCTAGTTCATCCGCTGAAGAACCCTCATTATTCCATTCAAGAACTTCTGTAAGAGCATCTAATGTGACAAGAGTCAACTGAGTATCTTGAGAGATAGTAAAACAGGTGATGTGATGCGAGAAGAGTGAACGTAAAATCTCATGACGGACCACCGCATCTTCTAAAATGTCCTCTTCTGAAGAAGACTCGGGGGAGAGAACCTGCCTACCAGCGTAATCTCCTAGAGCGGTACCCCATAAGACACCTCGAAGAGAATCTCGATACGTAGGCGACTCGGGGCTAGGGGCAATAATACCTTCTGCAGAAATCATAACTGCCATTCTAAACTCTAGATAACTCAACAGTGAACTACTTTGAAGAAAAACTTCTGCAGTGTTAAGCGCCAATAGGTAAACTAGGGGATATGCGTATTCTGCACACTTCTGACTGGCATCTTGGACGTTCATTCCACGGGTTCTCCCTAGAAGAACACACCCAAGAACTTCTGAAAGAACTGATAGATACTATCCGCACCGAATCTATCGACGTGCTTCTTATCAGTGGAGATGTCTACGATCAGGCTCAGCCACGTGTGAATACCGTCAAAATGCTGTCGCAAACCCTCGAAACTATTAACGCTTTAGGGTGCGCTATCGTCATTTCTAGCGGTAACCACGACTCCTCTATCCGTTTAGGGTTTGGAACAAAAATTCTTGAACGCTCCGAAGTTTACATGCGCACCAGTATCGACAACATTGACCAGCCGGTCATCATCGAACGTGACAACCAAAAAGTAGCTATCTACGCTATCCCATACCTCGAACCACGAAGCGCGAGCGCACGCTTTGAGGTGGAACCAACCCACGCGCACGTTCTCGAATATGCTAGTAAACAAGCCCAAAAAAATCTACAAAAACAACAAAACATCACGGCCTCTATCATGATGGCGCACTGTTTTGTGACCAGCGCAGAACCCTCAGAATCAGAACGCAACATCCATGTGGGCGGGTTAGGCACTGTAGGCGCTCAAACCTTTGAAGGGTTCAGCTATACCGCGTTAGGGCACCTGCACCGCCCCCAAAAAATTACCGACACCATCCGTTATAGCGGATCATTATTGGCGTACTCCTACTCAGAGGAAAAACATCGTAAAGGGGCGTGGATTCTCGACATTACTGACGACGGGGCACTAAACATCCAAGAACATCACTGGCGCACAACAGTTAACCTGAAAACCCTTCGAGGCACACTACACGAACTACTCAACAACCCCGAATACAGCGCCTACTATGAGCACTATTGCAGAATCTACATCACTGATACACCCCGCCCCACTGGTGCTCTTGAACAACTACGCCAAAAATATCAGAGTATCGCTGAGCTCCATTTTGAACCAGAACAACGCAGCGAAACAGAACCAAAAACATACCGCGAACGTATCAAAAAAAGTCACGACGTCGTTGCGACCTGCACCGAATTCTTCGAACACGTCCGACAAAATCCACTGACCGAAACAGAAAAAACATACGTCAACGGCATCGTCCAACAAGCACAACGCGAACTCGAAGCGAAAGAAGGCTAACGATGAGACTGCATCGACTAGAAATGACCGCCTTTGGCCCGTTTGCGCACACCGTCAGCATCGACTACGAAAAACTTAACGAGAGCGGACTCTTCCTCCTCACAGGGCCCACCGGATCAGGAAAAACCACTATCTTTGACGCTATCTGCTTCGCGCTCTACGGAAAAACTTCTAGTGCAAGAGCAGACCTCAAAAGCCACTTCGCCACGCCAGAAGCCATTCCCTCCGTTGAACTAGAATGCACTATCAGCAACACTCGACTAAAAATCTGGCGTAGCCCCGAATGGCAAAACCCACAGAAAAAATCAAAAAATCATCACCGAGTTCACGTCCAACAATTCAACACCACCACACAACAATGGGACACCCTCGCCGAACGAATCAGCGATGCCGCCACCTATATCACCGGGCTCATCGGACTCGACGAAAAACAATTCACCCAAATTATGCTCCTACCACAGGGCGAATTTGCGAAGTTTCTCAACGCAAAATCAGCAGAAAGAGAAACCCTCCTCAAAAAGCTATTCCCCATTGATACCTTCGAAAAAGTACAAGAACTCCTCAAAGAACAAGCACAGCAAGCTAACGAACACACCACACAGATAACGGAACAACTCCGCCACCTTGAGGAACAATTCTTCAACACCTACCAACGCTGTCGTATCGAACACCTCGAAGAAGAACTCAACCACGCTGCACAAAACCTCATAGACGAACTCCCCGAAGAACAACACCACACTTACCTACAACAGCTCAAACAACTCACCCAACAACACACCCCAACCACCCCAAAAGATGACGACACATACACTCTTGACCAACGTCAAGAACACATGGAACAACACCACACCATCATCCAACGCATACCGCCACTAGTACGCCAACTACACCAAAACATTGCAGAAGAACTAGAACGCAACCACGAACACAAAACCCAGCTCCAACGCCGTATAGAACACCACCACCATTACACCCAGCTACAAGAACAACAACAGCAACTTAGCGCACAAACCAGTCACATCAACGAACAACGCCAAAAAGTGCGCCGTGCACAAGAAGCACAACAACTCCTACCTCTCTACCGTCGCTTCATCGACACCCAACAGCAACAAGAGCACAACACCCAACATCAACAAAAACTCGCCCAACATATACAACAACTCTGCACCGAACACCACCAACACATCCACCACAACCCTCAAAGCATTGAACTGCCCCTCATCACAGAACTCTGCGAACGCCCACTAAAACACAACACCAACCTCAAAAAATATGGTGAACAACTCCCACACCTACTCCAAACACTGCACGAACTCGCACGAGAAGAAGAACAACTCAACCACGCCAAAAAACACTACCAACAGCTACTCACCCGCCAAAAAACACTGAGTGCAGCCGTTGAACAAACCCAACAACAACACGAAAAAACACAACAACGCTACGAAGAACTCAACGAACAATACCAACAACTAGCAGACACCGAAGAAGAACTCGTACACGCCCAACAGGCATACGCCCAAGCACAAAACATCCTTGCGCTATCCCAAGAACACGAAAAAGAACAAGAACACCTCAACAAAGAACAAGAACACTACAAAACCTACGAAACACAACGACGAAAAGACGCACAACAGCTCGAAAAACTACAACAACTACGCTACAACCAAGCCGCCTATAGCCTCGCAATCAACCTCACACCCAACGAACCCTGCCCCGTCTGTGGATCCTGCGAACACCCCGCACCAGCACACCACAACGCCACCGAAGAACTCGTCGAACAACGAGACATTGACCAAGCACAACAACAACTAAACCACTCCACCGAAAACACCAAAAACAGCCACCAAAACGTTCAACGTATCACCCAACACCTCGAAGAACTCACCCGCAACGGCGCACTACCCATCCACCAAGCCCACGAAAACCTCACCACACACCGCGAACAACAAGACCAAGCAGAACAACGCCAACACCAACGCAAGACCCTCAAAGAACAACTCAACTCCCTAGAACACCAGCTTCAAGAACTTAAAGAACAAGCCATCCAACACCACACCAGCTACGAAGAACACCAAAAAACTCTCAACGAACAACACCAACACATCACCACCCAAGAAAAAACCCTCAAACAACACCACACCGACTACACCTTGAATGAAAGAATACAAAACCTCAACAAACTCAACAGTATTCTCGATGAACTCAAAATAGCCCATGCACAAGCACAAAACATCAGCGAACAACACCAAAAAAATCAGGATGAATGGCACCAAAAACTAGAAGAATCATCCTTCACCAGCATCCACACAATACAAGACGCCACCATACCCACCACACAACTACAACAATGGGAAGAAGACATCGCAAACCACGATGCAAACACCCACTACATTACACAAGCCCTCACCCACGAACACATGGTTGCCGTCGCCAACGAACTAGCACAAGGACACCAACCACCAAGCACCAAAGACCTCGAACACCAACAACACAAAACCAAAAACCTGAGCAGCTATAAAGACGTCCTCCTCGGACACACCCTCACCTTTGAACAAGCCCAAAACACCACCACACAACTCCTCGCACAATACCGAGAACACCGTGCAACATGCGAAGAGCTCACATCTCAAGCACAGATGAAACAAGAACTCGCTAAAATTGCGTACGCAACATCTACCGACAACACCCTCAAAATGCAGCTGACCACCTACATCCTTGCTGCACAACTTGAAGACATCACACAAGCAGCCAGCGAACACCTCCAAGCCATGACACACGGAAGATACCAACTCCAACACAGCGACCACAAAACACAGAGCAAATCTGGTCTAGGATTAGCCGTATACGACCACTGGCACGACAGACAACGCTCACCCGAAACACTCTCAGGAGGAGAAACCTTCATGGCATCACTCTCCCTCGCACTCGGACTAGCCGACGTCGTACAACACCGACACGGAGGAATAGAAATAGACACCCTCTTCGTCGACGAAGGATTTGGTACCTTAGACGAAGACACTCTCAACAACGTCATGGAAACACTCGACGGACTACGCGAACAAGGACGCGTCATCGGACTCATCTCACACGTGAACGAACTTAAAACCCGAATACCAGAACACATCACCTTGGTCAGCTCACCAGAGGGGTCAGATATTGTCACCCAAATATCCTAAACAGACCGAAACACCGAGCTACACCAGAACACTGCGTATACGACACTCCATACGCTACCTGCAAAACCGCCTCATCTACCTCACCTCAATTGTCGGCAAAAAATTTATCATCTTCTCACTTTTTGGACGACTTCCCACCTACATGGTGGCGCTCGCAGTGCTCATTAGTATGGGAACACGTACGAGCGAGATTACTCTTGGCGCGTATGCGGCGGGGCTTATCACCATGAGCTCAGCGGTGATGCAAAGAACTCACCGGCGTGTGGCTCAACGTTTTGGTTACCGCTCGGTGGTGTGTATTACGGCAACATTGAATATTCCGGCCGTAGCGTTCTTGATGGTGCAAACGGTGCAATTTGCTCCTAACCGTGCCAGCGGATCAATACCTATCTTCTTGATAGCTTCTGCATTAGCAGGGGCAACTACCATCCCCTTGAGCGCTGCGATGCGCAGTTATTGGAGTGAACGTTATACGGCTACTCAAGATCGTAGGCTTCTAAACTCTGCTATCGCTTTAGAATCTATGCTTGATGTTATTGCGTTGCCTCTGGCTGCAGCAAGTGTGGGCGCTATTGCTATTTTTTCGGGAGCATTATCGTCACTGTATGCTGTTATCTTCATCGACGTCTTCGCCATCTTCTTTATTCTATGGTTTCCTAAAGCCATCGTAACGCTCAAATTTTCGCACTCGTCTGTTGAGACGACACCTATTACTGTACGTAATCCACCTCCTTTGGGGGCTTTGCCGATGCTTGGTATCGCCTGCATTGGTACAGCAATCGGCTCGACACAGACCGCATTGGTGATTCGTGGTCTACATTCTGACACCCTCGAATTTGTGGGGTTTTATATTGGCATGATGGGAACTGCTGGCGCTTGTACCTGCGTTATTTTGACGGTTCTACGGTTACGTTTAGGCACATGGCAGGGCTGGCTCTTAGACGCTCATCTACTGTTATTGGTGGGTTTGATTCTGTCTATCCCACAATCTCAATTCTGGATTACTGTTGTTCTTGCCATCTACGGTGGACTACTTGGCGCATCACTGATGTGCATGGAGTCGATTATGACTGCTATTGCGGCGCGTGCCAACGTGGGCTTAGCCTTATCTGCAATACAAACCACCTATATTGGTGGGCTTGCTTTAGGGTATGTGTGGGCGGCAACCGTGGGTGAGAGTTTAGGGCAACAATCAGCGATGCTTATTCCGCTATTTGCTGCTGTTCTTTTTGCGCTCTTATCTCACGTATATGGTGCCAAATGGAGAGCAACCTACGAAGAACGTCTTCCACTCTTAGAAGATTTTGACCCTCCGTCGTCGACAACCTCATAAGGCTCTTCCCCCTAAAATATGGGTGTGCCCCTGCTGAGCTTTTCTGTTCGGCAGGGGCACACCCATGTTTCTTGTACTAAGAGATAGAGAATCTGCTCTAGATGATAAAGGCTTCTTCGCTTTCTTGAACGAGCGCTAACACACGTTTTTTAAAGACTCCGCTGGTAAGAGCATTGACGTGGTTACGTCCGTCTAAGATGAGCTGTTCATAGGGAACGTGGGCTTCGGTCAGAGCCTCAGTAAGCCACGAATAATCACCTGCCACACTATCTTCACTGCCGCGCACCAGCAGAATAGGGCAGAGCGGGTGTAAAAGTGTTGGGTCAAAATCAAAAGCTAACGGCAAACACGCAAAATGTTTGAGTGATGATTCTCGTATGAGCGAATGATTGATGACGGCGGGGAATGTCGGATTAATATTTTCTTGCTCTAAGGAACCTAAAAGATATTGTGCGATGAGCGGTAGATGATCGTGCTGAGGTAGCCCACCGATACTTGTAGAGAGCACGTTATGACCTGCGTAGGAGCTAGCTTCCCATGCGATACGGGCACCAGCGCTAAACCCTACAAGGTGGGCAGGGGAGTCGAGGTCTTCAATAAATTGTGCCACGGCGTGAGCTGCTGATACGAAGAATCCGTGTTCTTCAGGTAATGGAATATCACCCGTATAGGTTAGTGATGGGTCTGGATTTTTGAGGTCTTCATTGCGGTGATATGGCAAATCAACGATGATGCAAGGATACCCTTCAGCGGTGAACCGTTTGACCCATCCGGTGCGCACCCATAATTGTTCTCCGGTTGCGGCGAAGCCGTGTAAAAAGATGATAGGGGAACGTTCTGGGCTGTTTTGTGCAGCAGGGAATATCCGATACGAAAGAGGAGGAAAAATAGTCACCAGTCCACTGTAGTGCGCACCGCTATAGGTGACCAAAGAAAATGAGGAAGATAACGTTCTGCCCTCGTACACCCCATCCCTTTATCAGGGTGTACGAGGGCAGAAAATAAGCACCTATTGTTGAGGTGAAGATTTCTCTTTCTCAAGTTTTTGAGCGAGCGCCTGATAATCTAAACCGTTTTGGGATAGGCGAATCGCTTTCCCCTCAGCAATAAATTTCTCTTTTGTCTCAATAATTTTGATGGCTTGAGTATTATCGCGTGGGCGAAGCTGAACGAATTCTTCTGCCGAAATACCGGCACGTAGTTCGCGCATACGTTCAATTTCTGCGTCAATTTCTGCACCGAGAAGTAGCACATTGTTCATAATCCAGATGAATAAGAGCATGACGATGACAGCGCCGATTAGACCATAGGTGGCGTTATATTTACCGAAGTTTGATACGTAGAATGAGAAGCCTAAACCGGCAAGTCCCATAGAGACAAGTGCGAAGGTTGCACCAGCAGAGAAGAGCCGTAATTTGGGTTGTTTGATGTTGGGCGTGCCGTGGTAGAGCAATGCTACGAGTGCAACGGCGAGGCAGAGGATAATAGGCCAACGGAACCAGAGCCATACACTGGTAAAGGCGGTGAGGTCGAGCCCTGGGACGCTATCTGATATGAAGGTGAGGACTCCACCACTCATGAGCAGTACCATGAGCATGAGAACAAGCATGAAGACGAGAATTGTAGTGACTAAGAGATTTTGCGGTCGGAGTTTCCAGATGGGACGGCCTTCAACTACGCCATAAAGCCTGTTGAGTGCACGTCCAAAAGCGCCGATGTATCCGGAAGCTGTCCAGAGCGCACCGACAACACCAGTGATTAGAGCTAAACCAGCTGCACTAGAAGATGTGAGCTGTGAAATGGGTCCTTCGACGATAGAAAGAACTTCTGCTGGTGCGATACCACTGATGAAATCGATAATAGCGTGTGTGGTTTCTTGTCCACGTCCGAAGACACCGAGGAGAGAAACTACTGCTAGTAGAGCAGGGAAGATAGAGAGCACTGCATGGTAGGTGAGCGCTGCTGCCATATCGGTACAACCGTCAGTACCAAACTTGTTAAAGGCGCGTTTGATGACGTACCCCCAGTTAAATTTGGTGACTTCTTTGATGGTGTAGCGTTTATGAACTTTTTCTGGTGCGGGGGCTTCTTGAGCGCGAGTGATTGTTTGTTCCTCTAAAGACATCCGAACTCCTAGTCGATGCGAATGAGTTGCTACGTAAGCTTAACATGTTTGTTCAGTGTGCTTCTAGAACTCTTGGGCTTTAGCTGTTAGCTTCCCTCAAAAATACTGGGATACTGTATTTTTATGTTGATAAGGGTTATGACAAGTGGCAATAGAGTAGAAGGCGTGCAAAAAATCTTTGCACGCCTTCTACTCTGATATACATGGATCGTCTGTATCTTGTGGGTGTTAGTACGAGAGTCCTAGAACCTTTGAGGTGTGTTCTAGTACTTCGTCGGCAAGTTCTGGTGTTTCGTTGAGTCGAACGCCGAAAGCCGGAATCAGTTCACGGATACGAGACTCCCATGCTGGGAACTGTTCTTTGAAACATTGTTGCAGTAGGTTCAACATGATAGGAACAGCTGTAGATGCACCGGGGGAAGCGCCAAGAAGCGCAGCAAGAGAGCCATCGTGAGCAGAAATGAGTTCTGTACCAAATTGGAGGATGCCGCCTTTAGCGCTGTCACGTTTCATGACTTGTACACGCTGACCTGCTTGAATTAGTTCCCATTCGTCGGCTTGAGCTAACGGATAATATTCGTGTAGCGCGTCAATACGGCTTGACTGATTCTTTGCAAGTTCCCCTACAAGGTATTTTACGAGAGAGAGGTTATCGAGGCCTGCACGAATCATGGGGTAGAGGTTATCGGGGCGTACCGATAGCGGAAGATCTAAAAATGATCCTTGTTTTAAGAAGTTTGTACTAAAACCGGCGTAAGGCCCAAAGAGTAGGGAACGTTGCCCGCGAACATAGCGGGTGTCAAGGTGCGGCACCGACATAGGTGGGGCGCCGACAGAAGCTTGACCGTACACTTTGGCGCAATGTTCTGTTGCGGTGGCTTCGTTGGTGTTTCGTAAGAATAGGCCAGATACGGGGAACCCTCCGTAGCCTTTTCCTTCTGGGATACCAGATTTTTGGAGGAGTTTTAATGCTCCACCGCCAGCACCTAAGAACACAAAACGAGTATTAACCACAAGGTGTTCTTCGGAGTTCAAACGGTTTTTGACCGTAATTTTCCATTGCCCGTTGGTGTCTTGGACGAGTTGAGTGACGTGGTGACCGTATCGTACGCTTACTCCCTGTGAGGTGAGGTAGTTGGTGAGCTGTTCGGTCAAGTACCCAAAATCGACGTCTGTTCCTTCGGGGGACCAGTTTGCTGCTACTTTTTGTTCAGCATGACGTCCTTGCATGGTCAGTGGCGCCCACTGGTGTATTTCTTGGTGGTCTGTAGAGAACTGCATTCTCTCAAAGAGTTTTTCGCGACGGAACGCCTCAAAACGTACCTTGAGGTAGGCGCTGTGCTCTTCACCAAAGACTAAAGACATATGCGGTACAGAGTTGATGAAGGAGGCGTCTGTGAGTTTTCCTTCTGCGACGAGAGAGGCCCATAGTTGTCGAGAAGTGTAAAACTGTTCGTTGATGCCTAATGCTTTTGCGGTAGAGACGGTACCATCTGCACCTGCTGGTGCGTAATTGAGTTCGCATAGTGCAGCATGTCCGGTGCCGGCATTATTCCACGGGCTAGAAGATTCTTGACCTACGCGGTCTAGACGCTCAAACATGATGATGTTCCATGATGGCTCTAATTCTTTGAGCAACACACCAAGGGTTGCGCTCATAATGCCACCACCGACGAGTACGACGTCAGTCGATTCCGTTGTAGCCACGGTTATTACTCCCAAGAGATGATAAGTCAATACGAGGTAAGTCTTCTTTGACTTACCACAAAGATTTTTGAGGCATATGGTGATGCACAAAAACCTCTGAGCTTTAGACTAACTTATTCGGTGCCTTCAACGGTGAACCCTTTTGCTTGCAACCTGAAAAAGACACGATAATTTTTAGGAGTGAGCCTTTGCCGACGCAAAATTTGCGATGCCTGTGGCACTGAGCGGGTAATAATCGACGCGTGGGCCAAGAGCTACCGAAGAAATAGGGTACGCGATAGGGATAGCAGGCATTAATAATGCGATGTGCAGATTAATTGCTTGGTATGCGATACGGCGTTTATCAACGTCGTTGATTTGGTCTGCTGCTCTCATCGCGCTGAGAATTTGTGGATAGGTTATTTTTTCTCGCGGTAATTCTGCCAGTGAAGTGCTATCTGGTGCAGGGGCGTCGTCTTTTTCTGTTATTGGAGCTTCTGTATCGTCTTTGGGTTGTTCGTCAGTTGGTGCGTCGAGTTTGTGGTTGTCGGGTGCTGGTTCTTCGAGGATTTCTAATTCGCCGTTTTCGATATAGGTGGCTTCGCTGTGTTCGGCTGAATGCACGATTTCTGAGGTGGGCGCTAGAACTCTTGAGATAAAGGCATTTGGGTCGCGGTAGGAGCCTACGAACCCTGTTAATGCTAGGGCACGTTCTGTGCTGTGTTGACTAATAACGTCGAGGTACCCTTCGTTCCACGGGACGGGCATTGGTTTGATGTTGAGACCAATAGAGACGAGATTTGCGGCTAAAGAGGCATAGATGGCTTCGGGAGATTCCATGGTTGCTAAAGAAACACCTGTGGGGTAGTAGAAGGTGAGTTCTTCGCCGTTGTATCCACTTGCTTCGAGTTGTTCTTTGGCGCGGTTTTTATCGTAGTTATAGTAGGCGCGTGTGTCATCATTTTTCATCATGAATAGCGCTGGTAAAAAGTCGTTTGCGACGTTTGTTCCTTGAGGAAAGTTATTGCGTACCACTTCGTGGCGGTCGAGGGCGTGAGCTATGGCTTGACGCATGAGCGCCTTGTTGAGGACGGGGTGATCCGTGTTAATGCTGATATAGCAGATGGCGTAAGGGTCTCGTGGTTGGATGAGGTTGCCAGAGCGTGCTAGCGGAACATAGTTGTCGATGGCTACGAGGTCGTAGGCGTCGATGTCTCCGTTGCGTAGAGCATAGTAGCGTTTATCAGAATCGGAGATGGTGCTGATGATGAGCCGTTCAATAACAGGTGCTGTTCCCCAATAGGTGGGGGAAGCTTCGAGGGTTGCTGTGGACCCGTCCCATTCTTTGAGGGTGTATGCGCCTGTTCCTACGGGTAGTTTTTTGAAATGGTATTCGTCATTGAGTGAGGCGGGGGAGGCAATGCCAAATGCTGGTTGGGTGAGTGCCTTAATAAAAGATGTTGAGGGGCGTGAAAGTGTGAAGATAATTTTTTCGTCGACGGCTTTGCAGTCTGTGACTAGCGGTGTTCTTTGGTCTGGTGCGGTGACTCCACTGAAAAGTTGTAGGTAATCGGTGTGGGAGTATGCTGTGGTGTCGGCTGCTGCGTGGACCCATCGTTGATAGTTTTTGAGGACGGCATCTGCGTTGAAGGGTGTTCCGTCGTGGAATGTGACGTTGTTTCGTAGGGTGAAGGTGTAGCTGAGTCTGTCTGAGGATACGTCCCATTTGGTTGCAAGGGATGCTTCGGGTAGTCCGGTGTCGACGTTTGCTCTGAGGAGGGGCTCGAGAACTTGTGCTGAGATGCGTGCTGTTTCAAGTGTTCCGCTGGTGGCGACATCTAATGATGATGTGGGTGCTGCGTTTGCGAATCGAAGAGTGACCGGCTGGTGTTTGGTGGGTGTGGGGGAGGTACTTGTGTCGTTGGTGTGTGGTGTTGTGGTGTCTTGGTGCTCTTGTGCAGAACAGGCGCTGAATGCTGTTGCGGCAGCAAAGAGTGACCCGTAGCGGAAAAGTTTGCGGCGGTTGAGACCAGAAGACACAGAAACACACTTCCCTTGTGAGCGGTAAGGTCGACGAAAGAGCTGTATTGACCTGTAGATATAGATAAAGCCCAGTATATACCGGGCTTTATCTTTTCTATGATGTTATGCAGTGCGCAAGGAGGGACTTGAACCCTCACGCCCGAAGGCACAGGAACCTAAATCCTGCGTGTCTGCCAATTTCACCACTCGCGCATGTTCAGCTGAGCGAACTCTAGAAATAGTACACGATATATTTTGGCTGTGCAAATCGGCAGAGAAAATAATGCAGAATTTTTGAGATGAGGGCGCTGGAATGTGCGTTAGCTGGGGTCAATACCGAGGTCACGGCGTAGTTTTGCAACGTGTCCTTTAGCTCTCACATTGTATTGAGCGAGGCTGATGTTTCCGTTTTCGTCGATGACGAAGGTGCTGCGAATAAGCCCAATATAGGTTTTTCCATAGTTCTTTTTCTCTCCCCATGCACCATAAGACTCCGCTACAGTGTGGTCCTCATCTGATAGGAGTTCGAAGTTGAGTTCTTGTTTTTGGGTGAAGTTCTGGAGTGCTTGAGGGGAATCGGGGGATACTCCGAGTACGACGTATCCGTGGCTTTGTAGTGAGGTGATGTTGTCACGAAAGTCGCAGGCTTGGTTGGTGCAGCCGGGAGTATTTGCTTTGGGGTAGAAATAGAGTACGACTTTTTGTCCGGAGAATTGTTCTAAGGAGACGGTTTCTCCGTTGCTGTTTTTGAGTGAGAATGCTGGTGCTGGTGTTCCAATGTCGAGGCGTTCTGCCATGATTGAATGCTCCTACTATTTATAGGGGGTGGGTGTTGTTTAGGGGTCTATCTTATCGGGTGGCAGATGTTTTGCACTAGGTGCGCGTGGGTGATTGTTTAGGGTGGGGGAGTCACTAAAACCAAACCTGTGTCCAATATGTGAAACGCTTAGGTGTGATGTTCTCATCTCTTGAGGCTCTACGGTTTTTCTTGGTGTTCTGAGAGCGTTCTTAAAAACCTGAGGTTTGCTTGACGAAACTATGTGCACGGGCTGTGTGTGAGGTCTGAATGTGATTATTCTTTGCTTGCCAAAGTATAGATTCCGTCAAAATATGTAAAGACTTTACCTATACTGGATACATGCCTGATATTGGTAATTGGTCAATTAATCGTTTGTTATCTACGTCCGCTCGTATGCTTGAACATAGCTGGAATAACCGCCTGCGTGAGTTGGGATTAACTCACGCCGGAGTTACTGCTCTTGGTGTCATTGCTCGTGAAGGAAAAACTTCACAAGTTCGTATCGCCTCCATTGTTGGAGTGCAAGCTCAAACCATGGGAAAGACTTTATCTCGTCTAGAGTCTCATCACTATGTTTATAGGGTGCGCAACGCCAATGATCGGCGTAGCTATCTTTTAGATATTACTGACGAGGGACGAGACGTGCTTGCACGCGCTGAAAAAATTGATAAGAATCTCGCCTCCTTGGGTGCGTTAGCTAACCCTGAATTTCGTGAGATGCTCGTCGATATTGTACGTAAACTCTCGGAAGAAGAAGGTAACGATATCGTTCTTCACGGTGCTCACGAAGAACATCGTGCCGCCGTAGGACTTGCCGACTTCACCGGAGACATTGAACCCGTACAACCTGAAGGGGAAGCTCCCGTCGAGGTGTCTCAAGCTGTTGGCCCAACAACTGCGGTGCTTGACATTGTTACCCCTGAACTTCTTGACGCTGCTCGTGCTCAACGAGAAAAATAAACCCCATCAACTGTGTTTTATGCAACATTGAGAGTGTAGGGTTTGCTATATCTTCATAATGTCGGATATAGTTTATTCGTTGCTTCGGCAACGAGAATGCGCCTCTAGCTCAATTGGCAGAGCAATTGACTCTTAATCAATGGGTTGTGGGTTCAAGTCCCACGGGGCGCACCACATAATATTGAGGGTCTGACTCGAACGAGTCAGGCCCTCAATGCTTTAACGCTGACTCACCCGGCGTGCGGTGTGCCGCATATCTCTTGTCTGAAAATTTGCGTCTTCCTCCTCACCGAGGTATAGTTTTTATTCGTTGCTTCGGCAACGAGAATGCGCCTCTAGCTCAATTGGCAGAGCAATTGACTCTTAATCAATGGGTTGTGGGTTCAAGTCCCACGGGGCGCACCACATAAAAGGGTGGTTACCAACAAAAACGGTAACCACCCTTTTCTACATCTGTAGAGTGTATCAACACGCAGAAAACATCAAAAAATATTAGTCCTCAAGCCACGACTCACTTAGAAAACTCTGAAAATCATGAATATCACTAGACTGCTCTAATACACCCGAACCATTCTCTAAAACAATCTCAATACTCTGAGGAATCGTCAAAATAAAAGACGTACCCGTCGTAGACTCCAAACCAAAAGTATTTTCATTCAAACTATAGGCACGAATCGCGTTTGTATTATCAATAGAGGTAGGAGTCCCCGCCGGTAAAGCCTGCGGCAAAAGTACGGGAGCCACAATGACCTCTCGCGGAGTGTCACGATACCCAATAATGAAATACTCTTGAGAATCCTGCTGCTGAATAGCAATATCAGGATTGCGATACAACGCATGACCCGTAGCAAAAATAAGGTTATAAGCACCATAGTTGATAATCTGCTCATCAAATACTGGGTGCAAAGCTGCCGTAATGAACTCGCTAGAAAGCGTATGTGTGGTCATGAACCCCAGTCTAGGGTAAACGCCCCTCTAACGCGACTATTAAAACATTATTGATGTTTTGCACGTCATATTTAACATCACGTCATATTTAACATAAGGTCACGCTCGTTAAAAGACGACATAAACAGCGCATAATCCGCCCAAAAAGACGAAAGACCTCACAATAACGTGTCGGATGATGAGATGTCTTTGACTTTTACCGCCCATCACGACAAATATTATAGCTATGCAAATGCAACGCAGTTCACAACACATTATTAGCCTTCTAGTCGTCAGATAGGGCGCGCTAGCCTAGGCAAAACTTTGTTGTGTTCCATGCATGCGTACCCTTCGCTCCACTCAGGCGGAGGGTTTTTTCGTATCAGGAAAACACCAAAACCTCCTACGAACATGATCGGCAGACACACCCGTCAACGACCATGAAAAGCATCACCACCACTAAAACGTCAAAGGGCAAAAGAAAATGACCACGGGTCCATCGATGACACCAGCTGTACTCGCTCAAAACGTTGGCAAACACAACGACAGCACCGCAACCGAAACCCACACCGAACGCATGACCGGTTCACAAGCGATTATTCGCAGCCTCGAAAAACTCGGCGTAACCGACATCTTCGGCCTACCCGGAGGAGCCATCCTCCCCACCTATGACCCACTCTTTGACTCCACCCAAATTCGCCACATCCTCGTACGCCACGAACAAGGCGCAGGACACGCAGCCCAAGGATACGCACTATCCACCGGAAAAGTAGGAGTCTGCCTCGCCACCTCAGGCCCCGGAGCCACCAACCTCCTCACACCCATCGCCGACGCAAACATGGACTCCGTACCCATCGTCGCCATCACCGGACAAGTCTCAAGCACCGTCATCGGCACCGACGCCTTCCAAGAAGCAGACATCGTCGGCATGACCATGCCCATCACCAAACACAGCTTTATGGTCCGTGACCCCCAAGAAATCCCACGCTGTATCGCCACCGCCTTCCACATCGCCTCCACCGGACGCCCCGGCCCCGTGCTCGTAGACATCACCAAAGACGCACAACAAGGCATGATGGACTTCTCATGGCCACCCACCGTCGAAATCCGCGGGTACACACCCGTCACCCGCGGACACTCCAAACAAATCCGTGAAGCAGCAAAACTGCTCGCACAAGCACAACGCCCCGTACTCTACGTCGGCGGGGGAATGGTACGCGCCAACGCACCAGAAGAACTGCAACGCCTCGCAAAAAACACCCACGCACCCGTCGTCACCACACTCACCGCACGCGGCGCATACCCCGACTCCGACCCACAAAACCTCGGAATGCCCGGTATGCACGGCACCGTACCAGCAGTTACCGCACTCCAAAAAGCTGACGTACTGCTCTCACTCGGAGCACGCTTCGACGACCGCGTCACCGGCGTCCTCTCATCCTTCGCACCCGATGCGAAAGTCATTCATATCGACATCGACCCCGCCGAAATCTCAAAAATTCGTTACGCAGACGTACCCATCGTAGGAGACCTCGCACAAGTACTACCCGAACTCAACAGCCTCCTCGAAACCGACTACGCAACAGAACTCAGCCCGCTCGAACCATGGTGGCAAACCCTCAACGCCCTCAAAGAAAACTACCCGCTGGGATACACCACCACCGACGACGGACTCGGCTCACCCCAATACGCCATCGAACGCATCTCAGCGCTGAGCGGACCCGACGCCTACTATGTTGCCGGCGTTGGACAACACCAAATGTGGAGCGCCCACTTCCTTAAACACGAAAAACCACGCCACTTCATCAACTCGGCAGGACTCGGCACCATGGGCTACTCCGTGCCCGCCGCCATGGGCGTACAAGTAGCACACCCCGACGCAATCGTCTGGTCCATCGACGGAGACGGCTGCTTCCAAATGACCAACCAAGAACTAGCCACCTGCGCACAAAACAACATCCCCATCAAAGTTGCTATCATCAACAACTCCTCACTGGGCATGGTGCGCCAATGGCAAAACCTCTTCTACGACGGACGCTACTCACACACCCACCTCAACACAGGCGCCGGCACCGTACGCATCCCAGACTTCGTCAAACTAGCAGAAGCCTACAGTTGCGCCGGACTACGCTGCGAATCAGACGCCGACGTTGACGCAACCATCCAACAGGCGCTCGCCATCAACGACCGCCCCGTCGTCGTAGACTTTACCGTCAGCCCCGACGCCATGGTCTGGCCCATGGTGCCCACAGGAGTCTCCAACGACCTCATCCAAATCGCCAAAGACACCTCACCCATCTTTGAAAGAGAGGACTAAGCCATGAGCCGCCACACTTTCTCCGTCTTAGTTGAAGACAAACCCGGCGTGCTGGCACGAGTCTCCGGACTCTTCGCCCGAAGAATGTTCAACATTGAGTCCCTCGCCGTTGGTAATACAGAAGTTCCCGGCATCTCACGTATTACCATTGTGGTAGACGCCGAAGGAAACCTATTAGAGCAAGTCACCAAACAGCTCAATAAACTCATTCACGTCCTCAAAATTGTTGAACTTACACCAGAAACCTCAGTGCAACGAGACCACATCATGGTCAAAGTTAAAGCTGATGCGCAAACACGTCTGCAAGTCACCCAAGCAGCAGACCTCTTCCGTGCCCAGGTGGTTGACGTCTCTACAGAGTCCGTCATCATTGAAGCAACCGGATCCGCCGAAAAACTCGGTGCCCTACTCGACGTACTCGAACCTTTCGGCATTCGAGAAATTATCCGAGCCGGAACACTCGGACTCGCACGTGGGCCACGTTCCATGAGCGAAAAAGCTCTCAGAAGCTAAACCGCTCACCACCACGGGGCGCACCCCGACGCAAGTTTTTAGATACGACTGCTCAACACCAGAACAGTCACCACACACTAACACCAAGGAGAACACCTCTCATGGCAGCAAAAATCTTCTACAACGATGACGCAGACCTATCCATCATCCAAGGACGCTCCGTCGCCATCATCGGCTACGGCTCCCAAGGTCAAGCGCACGCACAAAACCTGCGCGACTCCGGCGTCGACGTACGCATCGGACTCGCAGAAGGCTCCAAATCACGAGCCAAGGCAGAAGCAGAAGGCTTCACCGTCATGACCGTTGCAGAAGCAACCGCAGACGCAGATGTCATCATGATCCTCACCCCAGACCAAGTACAAGCACAGGTCTATACCCAAGACATCGAACCCAACCTTGAAGAAGGCGACGCACTCTTCTTCGCACACGGATTCAACATCCGATTCGGCTACATCCAAGCACCACAAGGCGTTGACGTCGCCATGGTCGCGCCCAAAGGCCCCGGACACACCGTACGTCGCGAATACGAAACCGGACGTGGCGTACCAGCACTCGTAGCCGTTGAAGTCAACGCATCCGGAACCGCCCAAGAACTAGCACTATCCTACGCAAAAGGTCTCGGCGCAACCCGTGCAGGCGTCATCGAAACCACCTTCACCGAAGAAACCGAAACCGACCTCTTCGGCGAACAAGCAGTACTCTGCGGCGGCGTATCACAACTGATCCAATACGGTTTTGAAACCCTCACCGAAGCCGGATACCAACCAGAAATCGCCTACTTTGAGGTCTGCCACGAACTCAAACTCATCGTTGACCTCATCAACGAAGGCGGAATCACCAAACAACGCTGGTCCTGCTCCGACACCGCAGAATACGGCGACTACGTCTCCGGCCCACGCGTTGTAACACCAGAAACCAAAGAACACATGAAAGCGGTGCTCAACGACATCCAAAACGGAACCTTCGCACAACGCTTCATGGACGACCAAGCCAACGGCGCACAAGAATTCCTCGAACTACGCGCCAAAGGCGAAGCTCACCCCATCGAAGCAACCGGACGTGAACTACGCAAACTCTTCTCTTGGAACAAAGTCCAAGACGACTACACCGACGGAAGCACCCAACGCTAACACACCATAAACACCCCCAAAAGTAGAGCCGATGAGAGCCACCGCCCTCATCGGCTCTACTCATGGTCTTGGCAACATCCCACGTAACGGCTAAGACACAGTAGCACCGTCAAGAAACTCAACGGTAAGATAGTCTACTAACCGGCGCTGTTGGCCGTCAGGGTGAACTGACAGCACCGCCTCCACAACAAACATGAGCGCAAAAGCTCACCAACATACCATGAGCGTTACCGCCGTATCGGGTGAACGGTACCGCCCCTTCAAGACTGCCTTGAATACCCCTTAAGGAACATTTTCGTGACTCATAAACCCGTCGTTCTCATCGCAGAAGAACTCTCCCCAGCAACCATCGAAGCACTCGGCCCCGACTTCGACATCCGAACCGTCGATGGAACCAACCGCCCTGAACTACTCAAAGCACTAGCCGACGTTGACGCCATCCTCATCCGCTCAGCAACCCACGTCGACGCCGAAGCCATCGCCGCCGGAAAACACCTCAAAGTGATTGCACGCGCCGGAGTAGGACTCGACAACGTCGACATCAAAGCAGCAACAGCCGCCGGCGTAATGGTCGTCAACGCACCCACCTCAAACGTCATCTCCGCCGCAGAACTCACCGTCGGACACATCCTCGGACTAGCCCGCAACATCGCACCAGCATCTGCCTCCATGAAAGAAGGCCAATGGAAGCGCTCGCAATATGCTGGTGTAGAACTTTACGAAAAGACTATTGGCATTATTGGTTTGGGACGTATCGGCAGTCTGGTTGCAGAACGTCTTAAAGGTTTTGGCACTGAATTGATTGCGTACGATCCATTTGTGACCTCTTCTCGTGCAGCAACAATGGGTGTTGAACTCGTTGAGCTAGATGAACTATTAGAGCGTGCTGACTTTTTGACGATTCACATGCCACGTACACCAGAGACTATGGGCATGATTAATGAGCAGTCTTTTAAGAAGATGAAGAACACCGCCTACGTCATTAACGTTGCTCGTGGTGGGCTTATTGATGAGGCTGCGTTAGATACTGCGTTGCGTTCTGGTCAGATTGCTGGTGCCGCTATTGACGTGTTCGTGAAAGAACCTGCAAAGAACGTTCCGTTTATTGAGTTGCCGAACGTGGTGTGTACCCCGCATTTGGGTGCGTCTACTGCGGAGGCTCAAGAAAAAGCTGGTGTGTCGGTGGCTCGTTCGGTGCGTCTTGCGCTTGAAGGTGACCTCGTGCCTGACGCTGTTAACGTTGCCGGCGGCGCTATCGATAAGGATGTTCGCCCAGGTGTGCCTTTGGCTGAGAAGCTTGGGCGTATTGTGACGGCGCTTAGCAGTGGTGAGGCGATGACTCATGTTGAGGTTAAGGTTGCTGGAGAAATTGCTACAAAAGATGTGACTTCGTTGAAGCTTTCGGCGTTGAAGGGTGTCTTCACTGATGTTGTTTCGGAGAAGGTATCTTATGTGAATGCGCCGATGATTGCTCAACAACGTGGTATTGAGGTGGAGCTTACTACTACTGAGGAGACAGAATACTTCCGTAATGAGACGATTCTTTCGGCGGTACTTGCATCAGGTAGCACTGTTAAAGTTTCGGGTACGGTTACTGGTCCTAAACTTGTTGAGAAGCTGACAAATATTGGTGGCTATGACCTTGAGATTCCGATTACGGATTATATGCTCATCCTTGAGTATGAAGATCGTCCGGGCATGATTGCTGCGATGGGTACGCTTTTGGGTACGGCGTCAATCAATATTGCTGGTATGCAGGTCTCTCGCGGTGATAAGGGCGATCAGGCGGTGGCTGTGTTGGCGCTTGATTCTGCTCCTAGTGCAGAAGTTGTCAATAGCATTAAGAACATTGTGAATGCTTCACGTGCTGCGTGTGTGAACCTTGCACAATAGCTAAGCGTTAGCAGTGGAAGGGGGTGGGTACCATTTTGGGTGTTCATCCCCTTCTTTGTGTTGGTGGTGCTGTTGTATATTGATGTGAATTATGGGCTATTTATGGATAAAGACTGTGAAAAGTTCCGTTTTATCTGTAGCGCCATATAAAGTAATGGGTATGAGTTCAACCCCGTATTACATCACCACTGCTATTGCTTACCCGAATGGTGACCCTCATATTGGTCACGCATACGAACATATTGCTACTGACGCCATGGCGCGTTTTAAACGTCTTGACGGTTATGACGTCCGTTTTTTGACTGGTACTGATGAGCACGGTCAGAAGATGCAGACTACCGCAGCTAAGCTTGGTATGAGCGCTAAAGAGCTTGCTGATCAGAACGCTATTCGTTTCCGTGCGATGGACGATATGATGGGCGTTTCGTATGACCGTTATATTCGTACTACTGACGCAGACCATTATGAGGCTTCACAGGCTATTTGGAAGCGTATGGAAGCAAATGGCGATATTTATCTTGATAAATATGCTGGCTGGTATTCTGTGCGTGATGAAGCCTATTATGCGGAGGACGAGACGGAGCTTCGTGACGGTCAGCGTTATGCGAAGACGACTGGCACTGAGGTGGAGTGGACGGAAGAAGAGTCGTATTTCTTCCGCTTGTCTAAGTATCAGGATCGTTTGCTTGAACTATATGAGAATGAAGGTTTTATTTATCCTGAGACTCGTCGTAATGAGCTAGCAAGCTTTATTCGTGGGGGATTGAACGATCTTTCTATTTCTCGCACAACTTTTGACTGGGGTGTTCCTGTCCCCGGTAATGATCGACATGTGATGTATGTGTGGGTTGACGCTCTCACCAACTATTTGACGGGTGTAGGCTTCCCCGATGTTGATAGTGAGATGTTCACAAAGTATTGGCCTGCTAACGTTCACATGATTGGTAAGGACATTTCTCGTTTCCACGCTATTTATTGGCCTGCTTTCTTGTGGTCTGCTGGTATTGAGCTACCACAGCGTGTCTTTGCGCACGGGTTCTTGCTCGTTGATGGTGAGAAAATGTCGAAGTCTGTTGGTAATGTGGTTGGCCCAGCTGATTTGGTGAAGACGTTTGGTCTTGACCCGTTCCGTTTCTTCTTGTTGCGTGAGGTGTCTTTCGGTCAGGACGGCTCATATTCTCCTGAGGCTATTAAGAACCGTATTAACGCTGATTTGGCGAATGATTTAGGAAACTTGGCGCAGCGTTCTTTGTCGATGATTGCAAAGAATTGTGGCGGTTGTGTTCCTGAATTTGGTGAGTTCTCGGATACTGATCAGAAGATGCTTGATGATGCTGCTGCTTTGTATGAGAGTGTGCGTGCTGATTTTGAGGAGCAGGCTTTCCACCGTGCGTTGGAGAGTATCTGGAAAGTTGTTGCTGATTGTAACCGTTATTTCACTGCTGAAGAGCCGTGGAAGTTGAAGAAGACCGACCCGCAACGCATGAACACTGTTTTGTATGTGACGGCTGAGACGTTGCGTCGTGTTGCGTTGTTGGTTCAGCCGGTGATGCCAGAGTCGATGTCTAAAATGCTTGACCTTTTGGGTGTTGCCGAGTCGGAGCGTACTTTTAGCTTCTTTAATCAGGTGCTGGTTGCTGGTGCTCAGTTGCCGAAGCCTTCTCCTGTGTTCCCTCGTTATGAGGACGACAAAGAGTAAAGTACTGGCGATAGAAAGCTCGTAGAAAGTATGGTGTCTCTCATGTTCTAGAACATGAGAGACACCATACTTATAATATGTGGGGTTTAGGAGCTAAACCATTTGAGTTCGGTGACTACAGCTTGAATTTGTCGGGCTAATGCGAGATAGCCCCAGCCGTTGAGGTGAATACCGTCGGTGGCATAGAGGGAGCGGGGGAGTCTGCCTTGTTGGTAGTCGTCTGCGTCTTCTTTGCTGTTCCACACCCCAGAGCCGTTCAAGTCGCCGTAGCGTAGCCATGGTTGTTGGGTGACTTCTCGTAGGTATTCTTGGGGATTGATGAATGCGTTACCGTAGGTTTGACGTCCCCACTCGTTGTATGCGCGAACTGCTTTGGCACGCCCTGAATCGGGGCCGTCTCCATCTACCGCGAAATGCCCGAGAATGATGGTGCGTTCTGGCGCCATATCAACAGCGAGTTGGGTGTGTTCTTTGATGCGGTCGAGTTCGGTGATGTTGTTGCGTCCTATCTGCACAAGGTGGTGCGATGAATAAGAAATCATCTGCTGATAGGAGGAAAATACTGAAGCTTTAGCTACTGTTGCGGGTGCGTAGCGTGGTTCTCCGGCGATGGTGCGTGTGAACGTATATGAGCCGGGTGCGCCTTTGATAGCTTGTAATGTGCCGGGGATATCTTGAACATAGCCGGGGTAGTAGGAGGCGTCATTCCATTCGACGGCGGTAGATTCTGTTTGTTGTACGGTGACAGAACCTTCTGCGGGGATGAGGTCTTCAGGGAATTTGAGTGTCATGGTGAACTGTGGTGCACCTCGACGCGCCAGAATGTTGGTGGAGGTTTCGGAGCCTTGACCAAAGTTGAGGACGGGCACTTGAAGGTATCGTGTGAGTAGGGTGCTCAGGCGTACATCGTAACCGGCAACAACACCTTCTGTGGCTCGTGCCCCCTCAATAGAGGAGCTACCCCATAACGCTAAGGAGGGGCCTGCAATAGCCGGATAGATGAACTTCTCAGGGAAGTTGTGTGCCGTAGGTGCAGCTTGTGCGGGTGCAACACTGCGGGCTGTGAGAACAGTTGCCCCAGCGACAGCGCCACCTAGCGCGCCCATACGGAACAAACCTCGACGAGAGGACGAAAAATCTGGTGTATTGTGCATAGGTATTGCCTAAAGCACCCTTTCTATGGGTGTGAGTAGTATGTTTCGGAATGAGTTTGTCACTATACTAAGATAGTAAAAATTTTTGAGAGTGAGTGAGCGTGTCCCAAAACCCTAAGACTTCACAACGAAGCCTTATCATCCTGTCTACTATTGTACTGACGGTTTTAACTGGTTGTACACCGCCACCACAAAATTTTGAAGAACTGAAATATACTCCAGCTCAAGAAGAACACCTCAACGAACTTAAAGAGTGGATTTTCCCTCCTCAAGAAGCAGAACAGGCACGCCGTAAATTTACGGCACGATGCGTGCAAGCACGTGGCGGAGTATACGAAGAACCAGCACGAGAATACCAGCTTAAAATATCTTTTGCTGGGGGACTGACCGCACAAGAAATTAGTGAACGTGGCTACCGTCCAAGCTCACAAGAATTAGCGCAAGCACACTATGATACGGCGGGTAAAGCAGCGTTCTTTGGGGACGCTCAAAATGGTACGGTTAGCACCGGTTTTATGGATTACCACAGTGGGGATATTCCTCGTGACGGGTGCATGGCGCAAAGCTACCAGTATATTTATGGCACCGTTCAAGATGGCATGAATGTTGCCTTATTAGCACCTACTTTTGCGCAGACTATTCGTGATGATGTCCATCAGGATAAGGACTATCAAAAACTGGTGGAACAGTGGTCTGCGTGCATGGAAAAAGCTGGGTATGCTGATTTGCATACGGTAGAGGCTGCAGAAGATGTAGCGTCTTCTAGCACTGAGCAGCAACAAAAAGATATTGCGCAAGCTGACACCCGATGCCGTACCGATATTAGTTATGATCAGAAAACTCATGATATTGAGAACGGGTATTATGAGGCGGTGTATCAGCGTCTTAAGCAGGTGTCTTCTCAGATTAAAAAGATTCACCAGCGAGCGTTAGAGAATGTTGCTCATGACCGTGAGAATCCTCAGAATTCTTCTCCGATTGAACAGCCTTCTCCAACACCAAGTAGCAGCATGACAGACGCTACGGCACAGCCTGATACTGCCTCAGCGGGCGCTTCTGCTGCTGCACACGGTTAGCGGCTCTTGTGAGGGCGTGTAACCTCACGACATGCAACGCAATATCTCACCGATAGAGATAAGAGAACCCATAAACCTGATAAAAACCCCTAGACTTGAGATTATGCAGTACATATCGACGCGAGATACCACCCGAACTCCTGCCCGTTTTACCGACATTCTTCTTAGCGGGCTAGCACCTGACGGCGGGCTTTACCTACCCACCGAATACCCACAGCTTGATGACGCCACCTTGACCCGTTGGCGTACCGTCCTTAACACTGAAGGGTATGCGGCACTCGCCGCTGAGGTGCTCCTACTGTTTGTGGACGATATTCCTGCCAAGGATCTTCGTACCATCACAGCCCGCGCCTACACGTACCCTAAGTTTTCTGATGAGCAGATTGTTCCTGTCTCCACGTTAGAAGACGGTATTTTCTTGGGGCATTTGTCTCAGGGGCCAACGGCGGCGTTTAAAGATATGGCAATGCAACTTTTGGGTGAGCTTTTTGAATATGAGCTTGCACGCCGTGGCGAACGCATGAGCATTGTGGGTGCAACCTCGGGGGATACGGGTTCTTCTGCCGAGTATGCGATGCGTGGGCGTGAGAACATTAACGTTTTTATGCTGACTCCTGCTGGACGTATGACAGAGTTTCAGCAGGCTCAAATGTTTGGTCTTGATGAGCCGAACATTTTTAATATTGCGCTCGATGGTGTTTTTGATGATTGTCAGGATATTGTCAAAGCAATTTCTGCTGACGCACCGTTCAAAGAGAAGTACCGTATTGGTGCGGTCAACTCGATTAACTGGGCTCGTCTTCTGGCTCAGATTGTGTACTACGTTTCGTGTTGGATTCGCCTTACCGACCAGAACACTGAGCGTATTTCGTTCTGCGTACCAACCGGTAATTTTGGTGATATTTGTGCCGGTCATATTGCCCGTCAGATGGGGCTACCTATTGACCGCCTTATCGTTGCAACCAACGAGAATGACGTATTAGACGAGTTTTTCCGTACGGGGCAGTACCGTGTGCGTTCTTCGGCTGATACGTATAAGACCTCTAGCCCGTCGATGGATATTTCTCGGGCATCAAACTTTGAGCGTTTCATCTTTGACGTGTTGGGCCGTGACGCGGCAAGGGTTGGGGAGTTATTTGGTACGGCTGTTGCTTCTGGCGGGTTCTGCCTTGCTGATGATGAGGCGTTCTCTGAGGTGAGTGGCCGTTATGGTTTCCTCTCTGGGAAGTCTACTCATGAGGATCGTATTGCGGTGATTCGTGATTGTTATGAACGCTACGGTGTACTGCTTGACCCTCATACGGCAGACGGTGTGAAGGTTGCTCGCGGGCTTCGTGAGCAGGTGTCTACTCCGATTGTGTGCCTTGAGACGGCGTTGCCGGTGAAGTTTGCTGAGACGATTTATGAGGCGACTGGTACGGAGCCGGAGGTTCCTGAACGTTTTGCTTCTATTCTTGAGGCTGAGCGTCGAGTGAAGGATATGCCGTGTAGTGTTCAGGCGGTGCAGGAGTATATTGTGCAGTGTCTTGGTGCTGATTTTTAGGGTGTAGTTTTTACTTCGTGTGGGTGCGCCGGTTCGTGCTGTTTCATATTATGAAACGTTGGGTGGGTATTCTGCCATGCTACGAACCGGCGTACTACTTTAAGTAGTATGACTGAACAACGCACCCTCAACCTTGCGATTATTCCGGGCGACGGTATCGGCCCAGAAATTGTGGCACAAGCAGAACGCGTCCTTGACGCTGTTGCTACACGAGACGGTTTTACCCTCACAAAAACTACGTATTCTTTAGGTGCAGAGCATTGGCTCGCCACCGGCGAAACTCTCACTGACGAGACGTTGACGCAACTAGGTGGGCATGATGCGATTCTTTTTGGTGCGGTAGGTGCCGACCCTCGTTCTGCTCAGGTGCCTTCTGGGCTGATTGAACGTGAGATTCTCCTAAAATTACGGTTTTCGTTTGACCATTTTATTAATCTGCGCCCTTCACGACTATTTGCGGGTGTGAGCTCTCCTTTAGCTGACCCTGGTGACATTGATTTTGTGGTGGTACGTGAAGGCACTGAAGGCCCGTATGTGGGTAATGGTGGTGTGATTCGTTCTGGTACGGATGCTGAGATTGCAACCGAAGTGTCGGTGAACACGGCGTATGGTGTGCAACGGCTAATGCGTTATGCCTTTGAACTGGCGACACGGCGTGAACGCAAGAAGCTGACGCTGGTGCATAAGAATAATGTGCTGGTGCATGCTGGCGGTTTATACACTCGCACTTTAGAACAGTTGAGTGCCGAATACCCGCAGGTGAGCGTGGATTATTGCCATGTGGATGCGGCAACTATCTTTTTGACAACTGACCCGTCACGTTTTGATGTGATAGTAACCGATAACCTTTTTGGTGATATTTTGACTGATCAGGCTGGTGCTATTACCGGCGGTATTGGGTATGCGGCGTGCGGAAATATTAATGCTTCGGGGCAGTACCCGTCCATGTTTGAGCCGGTGCATGGTTCTGCACCAGATATTGCGGGGCAGAATGTTGCGAACCCGACGGCAACAATTCTTGCTGCTGCCATGTTGTTACGACATGTTGGGTTAGAGGATTCTGCGGTGCGTATTGAACGGGCAGTGGAGCATGACTTGGCAGAACATGCTGGTCAGGCCCGTAGCACGGATGTGATTGGTGCAGATATTGTGACGGCTTTAGAGAAAATCTAGTGTTGAGTAGGTGCGGTGTGCTTTGATAGAGAGAACACACCGCCTGCGAGTGTGAAGAATAATTTGAGAGAAGAGAGATGACGATGTCTTTAACTTTTAGTGTTGAACCCAACCCTTCACCAGCTACCGAAGCTGACCGCGAAAAAGTCTTCGCTAACCCTGGTTTTGGTGACTTTTTCTCTGACCATATGGTCAGCATTGACTGGAAGGGCACATATGCTGACGGTGGCGAGTGGTCTAATGCGCGGGTGAGCGCGTACGCACCGTTGAGCCTTGACCCTGCTTCTTGCGTGTTGCATTATGGGCAAGAAATTTTTGAGGGTGTTAAAGCGTACCGTCATGCTGATGGTTCTATTTGGACGTTCCGCCCGCAGGTTAATGCTCAACGTTTGCAGCGTTCTGCTCGTCGCCTTGCCATGCCAGAACTACCCGAAGAACTTTTTGTAGAGTCTTTGAAACAGTTGGTGAGTATTGACCGTGAGTGGGTTCCTCGCGGTGAGGGTGAGGCGTTTTATTTGCGCCCGTTTATGATTTCTACCGAGGCGTATTTGGGTGTTCGCCCTGCCCATGAGGTGAAGTATTTGGTGATTGGTTCTCCGGTGGGTAACTATTTTGGTACGGTTGCGCCGGTGGATATTTGGTTGTCTACCGAGTATGCGCGTGCTGGTGTGGGTGGTACGGGTGCTGCTAAGTGTGGCGGTAACTATGCTGCGTCGTTGATTGCTCAGCTTGAGGGTGAACAGCATGGTTGCAAGCAGGTCATTTTTAAAGATTCTCACCGTGATGATGCGATTGAGGAGCTGGGTGGCATGAACGTGTTCTTTGTTTTTGGTGATGAGAATAAGCTGGTGACCCCTGAGTTGACGGGCACCATTCTTGAGGGTATTACGCGTCAGTCGATTATTCAGTTGGCGAAGGACCGTGGCATGACGGTTGAAGAGCGTAAGTTTACTCTTGATCAGTGGCGTGAGGGTGTTGCTTCTGGCGCTATTTCTGAGATTTTTGCGTGTGGTACTGCTGCGGTAATTTCTCCTGTGGGTGCGTTGAAGTCTGCTGATGGTGTGATTGCTGCCCCTGGTGATGGTGCTGCTGGTGAGGTGACGTTGAGTTTGCGTCAGGAGCTGGTGGGTATTCAGACTGGTGTGGTTGAGGACCGTCATGGTTGGTTAACACGTTTGGTGTAACACCCAAAAATAGTAGTAGCCCCCTTCTGTTGGGGGAGGGTGTTGTGTGAGGTTTGTGGTGTGTTCTTGTGACTGAAGGGGTGGCAAGGGCACACCACATATTTTTATGCTGTTTTTCATAAAAATATGTGGTGTTTTTACTTGTTATAGGTGATAATTATTTTAATGTTATTTTTAGAAAGGTGATGTTTCATGTCTGTAATTGAATCTAAGTCTCCCGAAAAATTACATGAAGAAGTTTGTACTATCATAGATAACATTAATGAAAAAATTAAAAATTATAGTGGAGAATGGGTATCTTTCCCAGG
>NZ_JBLXXV010000009.1:0-74451 GCF_048512995.1 Rothia sp. P6271
TTATTGATGTTTATTGCTGCTTATAATGCGTATATTCAACATAATATAACGTATGGGGTTTCAGTCTTTATAGTAACCGTTATATTTTTTACTGTCGTGCATTTTCAGACATGTCCTTTCCTCGATAGAGGTCCGATATACTTCATGGGAAAGATATCTTATTCTGCATATCTAAATCATAATGTTATGGGATTTATACTTATATATTTGTTAACGCCTTATCTTGGGGCAGGATGGATTAACCGAATAGTTGTTTTTGCTATCGTAGTACTATGGGTATCATTCTTATATCGTTTTGTTGAGACAACAATTAGTGGACGTGTAAAAAACTATCTTTTAGAAAAATTTGGAGCTCAGAGGAAAAACGCATGAAAAAACTAACGATTGCCACAAATAATGGCGATATCGGCGGGGGAGAAGTCATGCTCCTGAATATTGCCCGCGTTGCTCGAAGCTTGGGCCACCACGTCACCGTTGTCGGACCTGCCGAACCATCTGCACTGGTCGAAGCTACACAAGATGAGGGATTTGACACCATCGTATTACCGGCAACGACACGCAAACACTATATTGCTCAGCTTCGTGCATGGGATAAAAAGCATCGTGAAGGCTTATTGTGGTGTAACGGGTTAGTGCCCTCGTTCGCTACTGCAGGGCATCCCAACCGTATCGTTCACTTGCACCAATTCCCCGAAGGAAAACTGAAATATCTTGTCCCCATTGCTCGAAGAAAAGCTCTAGTTACGCTAGTCCCCAGTAATTTTGTAAGTGACCAGATATCTAGAACCGAGACGTTCTATAACTGGGTTAACGAAGTACCTATGCCTTTAGAACGAAGAACATGCTCACCGAGAAACATTAAAATAGGTTTTCTTGGTCGCCCATCTGAAATTAAAGGAACAGATGTCCTCGCTTATGCCATACAAGAATTGAATCAAGAATTCCCTGAAGAAAACTATTCATTAGTACTTGCTGGTGAACCTCACTTTGTCGACAAACGAAGTCAGGAAAAAATACAGTATGCATTATCAGCATTAGGACAGAACCTCGAACTTCTTGGATGGGTTGAACCATCAACTTTGATGAAGAATATCGATATATTGGTTGTTCCTTCAACCTGTAACGAGGTTTTTGGCCTTGTCGCGGCTGAAACGATGAGTGCTAAGGTTCCCCTTATCATCTCTGACGCGGGGGCACTGCCTGAAATACTTGGTGAAGGTTATCCTTGGGTATACTCAAAATCTTGTGCTTCAGATTTGGCAAGGATGATTCGTCGTATGGGTAAGGAGCTATTGCAAAGTCCAGAAGAATTACAACATACGGTAGAAAACCTCTACTGGCGTTGGTTTGAATACTTTTCTCCAGAAGCAGGAAAAGCCCGTGTGGAAGAACTCCTCAAAAGATATTGTTAACAACCTTTAGACTCTTTGCGTCAGAAGAGTACGTAATTCACTCATGAGAGAGCACCTTTAAATGTATAAAGCAGCAGTTATTATCCCCACGAGGGGAGGAGCGTCTAAACTTCATTATCCTTTAGATGCTCTAGAACAGCAGACAGAAAAAGATTTTCAAGTCATTGTTGTCTGCGATGGTGATATTGACGGATCCGAGAGCGTCGTAAAGGCCTACCAACAGCGCGGCATCCTCAATATCGAAGCTATTGTTTTTCCTGAGAACCGTGGTCGTTCTAAAGCTCTTAATGCAGGGCATCAGGCGGCTGATGCAGAAATTCTCATTCGCTGTGATGACGACCTCGAACCGGGCGAAAACTATATTGCAGAACATATTCGTCTACACCAAGGTGATGGCGAGACCGGAGTGATTGGTTTAGTTCACAATGTGTATCCTGATAATGCTTATGCGCGAGCTTATGGATACCACCGTGACGTAAAATTTAGGGAAGACGCCTATAGAGTTTCTCCTGAAAGACGTTGGAACTTCTGGAACGCGAATGCGTCATTGACTCGTCGTATGTATGAAAAAGTTGGTGGATATGATGAGCGATACCGGCTCTACGGCTGGGAAGATGTCGATATGGGGTATATGCTCCACCAAGCTGGAGCAACCATTATTCTTGCGCCAGAGCTAGAATCTCGTCACTATATCGCGGCAACAACAACTGCAGGACGAGCAACCAGAGCTTTACACTCTGGCGCTGCACGGGCAATCTTTATTGATAAACATGGTGATGAAGTTTTAGGGGACATTAAACTCCATGGTTTGTGGGGAACTGCTGTCAAAGCTGTTGCCGCTCTAACCACTGAGAAAACCATTAATATCTTTGGATCAGCTATTGATTCTGTTGCTGATAGGCTTCCTCGTAAAGTCTCAGAAAAACTTATTTCACTTGTTGTAGAGTCTGCTGGATATGCCGGAATTACATATCCTCAACGCGCCCGAAAGGTCTTCTAAACTCCATGGTTCTTTTCCCCCAGCTCAAGAACTTCCTTCGCAAATTCTCTCGCACCGCACCCATAACAGAAGAGTTCGCTATTGCTCATGACTACCTCACACAGCGTGGTGGGGCAGAACGCGTTGTGCTTGCTATGCATAAAGCTTTTCCGGAAGCGACAATCTATACCACGTTATATGATCCTGAGAATACGTACCCAGAATTTAAAAATGCTAAGGTTGTTGTCTCTCCCCTGAATAGAATAGGGGTATTTCGTCGGAACCATCGTCTGGCCTTACCCGTTTTGCCTATCGCAAGTTCTTTTCTCCGCGTACCAGCGCAGAAGACTCTTGTCTCCAGCACAGGGTGGGCGCATGGCTTTAACTTTTCTGGTGCATCACTCATCTACTGCCACTCACCAGCACGGTGGCTATACCTAAGCGATGAATATTTAGGGAATTCTACTCACCCATTAATTGGTGCCGCATTGAAAGTTCTTCGCCCTGCATTAATCCGTTGGGATCAACGTGCTGCACAGAAAGCGGGCCCTTATGTCGGGAACTCGACAGTAATTCGCCAGCGCATTTTTGATGTGTACGGGAAGGATTCTGAAATTATCTTCCCACCGTATTCTACGAGCTCAACAGACGTAACCGAACCTATCTCTGGTTTAGAAGAATTTATGGCTAACGGCGATTATTTTCTCGTGGTTTCTCGTCTTCTGCCGTATAAGAACGTGGCAGATGTCGTGCAAGCATTTAACCGATTAGGTCAGAAACTTCTTATTATCGGTTCTGGTCCTATGGCTCAGGACCTGAAAAAAATAGCTAAAGATAATATCCGGTTTGCTCACAATGTTTCGGACGCGCAGTTAAGTGGAGCCTATGCTCATTGCCATGCTTTATTAGCGGTCTCTTACGAGGATTTTGGGCTGACACCATTAGAGGCTGGCTCTTATGGAAAACCAACGATCGCCTTACGAGCGGGCGGCTATCTAGACACTATTCAAGAGAACTTGAACGGAACCTTTATTGAGAAACCAACCCAAGAAAATATCTATCACGCTGTAGATACTTTCAACCCTGAACAATGGGATGCTTGGCAGATTCGTAAGTATGTTCAGAAATTTTCTGAGGAACAATTTGTTCGACAACTTTGTCAAAAGTTAGACTCTCTCTAAAAACAGATGGGTCAGACGCTGAGATAGCATCCTAAGATAAAAAATAAGAGGGGTGTGTACGGGAGAATATCTCGTACACACCCCTCTATCTTTTTATGAGTTTTTCTCTGCGAGATACCCTTTAGCTGCGAAAGAGTGGATGAAAGACGCCACTTCATCTTTAACGTCTTCAACAGATACTTGGTAGATGTCACTGATTTCGTTGCTTAATTCTTCTAAGGTCATGGGGTCTTCTAAAAGTACCCAGATTGCCGCGCTAGAGCCTTCAAGAATCATAATTTCTGAAGTTCGTAAATCAGCAAGATAGACTGCATAGAACTCTTGATGTGTTTCAACCTCATGGTTAAGAACAAAAGCGCAAGAAGGAGAATGAGTATATCGTGGGGTGCTCATCGTTTTCTCCTGATAGCTGTAAATCGTTCAAAGAATTTTTCTCGAAGTTCTTGACGGGTTGGTTTTCTACCTAAGGTCATCGCTAGATGATCTTCGTTAACTGCAACGATGGATTTAATAACCCTCCACTTATCGCCGAACGTTCGAGCGCGTCGTAGACGAGCAGTCCACTGAATGGCTGGTGTCGAGTCCTCAGAAACAGACTTCCATAAGAGGTAGTGACGGTTATTTTTATGCGCTTCAATATGCCCTAGCGCTGTGTCAAAAGCCAATAAAGAATCTACTTCTTCTGCTCGAGCACGTAACCTATCCCAACCGGAAGCGTCAAGAGAGGAATCTAAGAACGTTATATCAGGTTTAACTTTTGCAGAAGCTCGTGCACCATGTAGAACAACAATAAGCTGCATATCAGTCAGAGAGGGGACAACGCATGGGTAATGCGCTATCTCTTTCACACGACGCCTTTCCCATAACTGGTCAAAAGCTCGTGTAGGGTTCTCATATCCAAGGCCTGGGAAATAACGGTGAATATCTGTTAACCCCCACGATGGGTGATAAAGAGTTTGTGCATGCTCGAAAATGGAACCTGTTTCAAAATGAGCTAGGGTCTTCCATCCCGCCTGATTCAAAATATAGATAAAACGTTCTACATGCGCAGGTCGCACCAACACATCAACGTCAGTGCTCGTTCTACCTGGGCGGTAAGCTTCTCGTTCGAAAGCATAACCTTTAATATGTAGGATGTCGATACCGTTGAGATCAGCTAGACGCTGAAAATAAGCATGAGATAAGCGAATACGCACAGGTAAAGAAACCTGTTGCTCTATCGTCGAACTATTACTCTGAAAGTCATTGCTCAAAATTGATATCCCCTAAATCTATGCATTGACACTATTGTATCCCTAAAACTCTTGCTAGGTGGGGTAGAAAGTTCTTACCTTAAAAACGAAGGGGTGGTGTGGTATCTACGATGTACCACACCACCCCTTATAGCTCTGCGCTATTTTTTACGTTTGGTTTTTGACTTTTTGGTTTTCTCTTTATCAGAACCGTAGTAGGAAGTATATCCGCCATAGGTTCCGGCGTAGCCAAAGCCATAGTAAGAATTACCTAGACCGCTGAGCGGGGTACGGTTAATAACCGCACCTAAGAGGTTAGCTCCCACTTTTTTAAGCATCTTAGAGGACTCTTCAAGATGTTCTTTACGGGTTTTTCCAACCGTTGCAACAAGAAGCACACCATCTACTGATGGGGCTAAGAGAGAAGCATCGGTAACGGGAAGAAGTGGAGGAACGTCAACGATGACCTTAAACTCTTTCGTAAGATCTTCAATGAGTTTGCTCATTTTATCTGACCCAAGAAGTTCAGAAGGATTAGGAGGAGTATGTCCTGCCGGTAAGACATGAAGGTTGGGGCTACCATGATACGGGCGGGTGGCTTCCGTCAGATTAATCTGGCCGGCAAGAACCTGACTCAAACCGACTTTAGAATCGAGTTTAAACTTCTTTGCGATGGTTGGACGACGCAAGTCAGCATCGATGAGGATGGTTGGCTCACCCGACTCAGCCAAAGAACGAGCCAGAGAAGTAGCTACGGTGGATTTACCTTCACCCGGTTCAGAAGAAGTCACAATAATAGAACGTGGTGGTTTATCAACGTTAACGAATCGGAGGTTCGTACGTAGCTGACGGATTGCTTCTTGAGAAGCGTGGTCGTCTTTGTTCGTTGTAACCTGATCTTCAGAAAGACTCTCCGTTTCTGGGAGCATGCCTAGTACGCCGGAGTCAGTGGCTTTAATGACGTCATTACGAGTACGAACTTTAACGTCTAGAGCACGGCGTAGGAAAATAAGGGCAAAAACAATAACCAAACCAACTAGCGCCGCAATACCGACATTCTTTTTGGTGTCGGGGCTGATGGGAGCACCAGGAAGTGTCGCATCGTCAAGAGGGACAACGCGTACGGTGGTTGACCCCTCTAACTCATTGACTACTTTTGCTGTTGCTTCTAGAGAAGAGTTTGCTAATGCTTGGGCACTTTCAGGGCTGGTTGCTGTTGCGCGAACTCGGATAAGAGCAGAGTCGCCTTCGAGAGAAGCTTGTAAGCTTCCACGAATCTGACCTTCAGAGAGCTTTAGGTCAGGGTTTTCTGCAAGAATCTGCTTTGCAACAGGTCCAGAAGATACCAATGCTAGATAAGAACGTGCCTTATCTTTTGCTGCTGAACTACCGGAAATTACATCGCCGATACCTTCAGACTGGCCGACGGTTACATAACCGGTGGCAGAAGAAGCATAGATTTTAGGTTGGAGGAGTGAATACCCCAGCCCTAAGAGGGCTCCGATGAGTGCGCCAATAACCAAGAGTTTTAAATTGACCCGGAGTAGACGCGCAAAATCAAGAATTGTCATGTTGTAAAACCTTCAAAAGGCGGAATGATTGTGGTGATAAAGATAGTTATAAGTCTCCGTCATTCTAACACTGGTCACTTTATCTACCCGAGTGAGTGATAGAAAACTCTCAAAAGTAATTGCTTTCACGAGGCGGACAAAAGTGTGATGACGTAAGTACTTTGAAAACTATTTCAGAAGATTAAGAAGGTACTGCCCGTATCCACTCTTTACTAAGGGCTGAGCTCGTCGAGCTAACTGCTCATTATCGAGGTATCCCATACGCCAAGCAATTTCTTCAGGGCAGCCGATGGATAGACCTTGACGTGCCTGAACAGTGCGAATAAAGCTTGTCGCATCTGCCAAAGAGTCGAATGTTCCGGTATCTAGCCAAGCCGTTCCTCGAGGAAGTACTTCTACTTGGAGTTTTCCTTGTTCAAGGTAGACCCTGTTCAAATCAGTAATTTCTAATTCTCCACGGGCAGAGGGCTTAATGCCTTTAGCGTATTCAACAACGTGATTATCGTAAAAATATAATCCCGGAATTGCGTAATCGCTCTTTGGATGCTCTGGTTTCTCTTCAATCGAGAGTGCTTTGAAATCATTGTCAAATTCGACGACACCATATGCTCTAGGGTCTGCAACACGGTAACCAAATACCGCGGCTCCTTCGATATTGCTATATTTACGGAGCTGATTGCCTAGACCCGGCCCGTAGAAGATATTGTCGCCGAGTACCAGTGCCACACTATCGTTGCCGATGTGCTCTTCTCCTAGGAGGAATGCCTGAGCTAGACCATCGGGGGAGGGCTGCACTTTATAGGTGAATGAAACTCCAAACTGCGATCCGTCCCCAAGTAGACGCTGGAATTGTTCACTATCTTCTGGTGTTGTAATAATGAGGATATCTTGAATACCCGCCAACATTAAAGTTGAGAGCGGATAATAAATCATTGGTTTGTCGTAAACAGGAGTGAGCTGCTTACTGATGCCGAGTGTGATGGGGTGGAGTCGACTACCGGTTCCCCCCGCTAAAATAATTCCCTTCATAGGATTTATTGTGTCATGAAAATCAATGAAATATTTGTTATTTGTGTAAACGCTATAAATAATACTTCCCGTACCATGTAACTATGGGAAAAATTCTTGTCACCGGCGGAGCCGGCTTTATCGGTTCAAATTTCGTACACCACCTTTTAGAGAACACTAACCACCACGTAACTGTGCTCGATATTATGAGCTACGCGGCTAATGAAAAATCTTTGGCAGGTCTAGACTCTTCACGTTTTGAACTTGTCAAAGGTGATATCGCAGACCGTGACGTGGTAGATCCACTCGTACAACAGGCAGATGCTGTCGTTCATTATGCGGCAGAATCACACAACGATAACTCGTTGAATGATCCCTCACCATTCATTCATACCAACCTCATTGGTACATATACTCTTCTTGAAGCGGTACGTGAGCACAAGACCCGTTACCACCATATTTCTACTGACGAAGTGTTCGGTGACCTCGAGCTTGATGACCCTCAAAAATTTACAGAACGTACCCCCTATAACCCTTCTTCTCCATATTCTTCAACAAAAGCAGGATCTGACTTATTGGTACGCGCGTGGGTTCGATCCTTCGGTATTGAAGCAACTATCTCTAACTGCTCCAATAACTACGGTCCCTATCAGCACATCGAAAAATTCATTCCGCGACAAATCACCAACATTCTCTCCGGAATCAAACCAAAGCTCTACGGAGAAGGTCTGAACGTGCGCGACTGGATTCATGCCTCAGACCATTCCTCTGCCGTGCTCACTATCCTCAACAAGGGAAAAATTGGGGAAACCTATCTCATTGGAGCCAACGGCGAAGAAAATAACATCACCGTACTACGCACTATTTTGCGTCTGATGGGTAAAGCAGAAGATGCATTCGAACATGTGGTCGACCGTCCAGGACACGATTTACGTTACGCTATCGACGGCACTCGTTTGCGTGAAGAACTTGGCTGGGAACCTCGCTTCACAGATTTTGAATCAGGACTTGCCGACACTATCCGTTGGTATGAAGAAAACCGAGACTGGTGGGAACCTCTCAAAGCTGAAGTTGAAGCAAAATACGCGAAAGCAGGTCAATAAAAGATGACTCATGATCTTGCCGTGCATGCCACCGACATTCCAGGGTTACTTATTATTGATCTTCCTGTTCACGGAGATAATCGAGGCTGGTTTAAAGAAAACTGGCAGCGCGAAAAAATGGTGGCACTTGGACTACCTGATTTCGGTCCCGTACAAAACAACATCTCCTTTAACGCAAGTATCGGAACAACCCGCGGTATTCACGCTGAGCCATGGGATAAGTTTGTTTCAGTAGCTACCGGAAAAATCTTTGGTGCATGGGTAGATTTACGGGCTGGAGAATCTTTCGGAAAAGTCGTAACCGTTGAACTTGGACCCGATAAAGCGGTGTTTGTTCCTCGTGGTGTCGGAAACTCTTTCCAAACACTCGAAGACAACACCGCCTACACCTACGTAGTCAACGACCACTGGTCTGCTCAAGCTCAAGATGAATACTCTTTCTTGAACCTCGCCGATGAAGCTGTTGCTATCAATTGGCCTATTCCTCTCGAACAGGCAGAACTTTCCGATAAAGACAAAAATCATCCACGCTTAGACGCTGTAGAGCCTGTCCAAGAAGCTCCTATTCTTGTGGTTGGAGCACAAGGACAGCTTGGTAAAGAGCTTGTGCGACAGCTTACCGAACGTCATATCCCGTATATCGCAGCAACTCGTGAAGAAATAGATATGTCTGCCCCAGCACAATGGGAAGCAGCATATCGTTGGCGTTCGTTGCGAGCCATCATTAATGCTTCAGCCTACACTGCTGTTGATAACGCACAGGTCGGTCAAGGCCGTACTGATGCATGGGCTGTTAACGCGACTGGAGTGAGCGCACTAGCTCAGATTGCTCGTGAAGCAAACATTCCGTTGGTGCACGTCTCAACTGACTACGTTTTCGATGGCAGTTTAGAACGTCCCGAAGAATACTCTGAAGATGCGCCAGTAGCGCCGTTGGGTGTATATGGACAATCCAAAGCTGCTGGAGAATGCGCAGTTAACGCTCTTAAAGCACATTATTTGGTGCGAACAAGTTGGGTCATCGGTGAAGGTAAAAACTTTGTGCTCACCATGCGTTCACTTGCAGAACGTGGAATAGACCCTGCCGTTGTTGCAGACCAGTATGGTAGACCAACTTTTACCGAAGACCTTGCTGGAGCATTATTACATCTACTCGAGACAAAAGCGCCTTACGGTACTTATCATGTGTCGAACACCGGCGAAGTTATCAGCTGGGCGCAACTAGCTCAAAATGTGTATGAAGCATGTGGACATGATCCTCAACGCGTGAGTGAAACAACCACTGCAGAATACTTTGCAGAAGCTGAGAACTACTCACCACGTCCTATGAACTCTGCAATGGACCTGTCAAAAATCATTGCTACTGGGTTTACTCCTCGCGACCATCAAGAAGCGCTCACAAAGTATCTTGACGGTTTACAGGACTAAAAACAGACGTTTGGGGTATTTGTGACTTCAGATACCCCAAACCTCCCCTTGCCTGAATACTATTAATCAGGCATAATTGAACGGTTGTCTCTTAGATATAAGAAGCATCATCACCTAAAAGCCAAGGCGGTGGAATATCTGCAGAATATTATGCAGGTAGGTCCGAACCCGACGGTGGCTGAACTGGAATCATATTCTGGCGTCAGTACACTGTATGGCGCAATAAATCCAGTTGAAAGGAGTATCTCTTATGTCAGATACCATCAAAATTTCCGCAACTCTTCGCGAAGGCTTCGGCAAAGGATACGCACGTCGTATCCGTATGGCAGGCGACATCCCTGGTGTAATCTACGGTCACGGTGAAGATCCCAAGCACGTTGTTCTTCCTGGTCACGCAACTACTCTTGCTGCACGTCAAGCAAACGCTATTCTTGCCCTTGACATTGAAGGCGAAGAAGTTCTTGCCATGATTAAAGACATCCAGCGTCACCCCATTCGTCCTGAACTTCAGCACATGGACCTTCTCATCGTTAAGCGCGGCGAGCGCGTCGAAATCGAGGTTCCTGTACAGGTTGAAGGCGAAGTTGCACAGGGCGCTGTTGCTAACCTCGAAGAAACTGTTCTTTTGGTTGAGGCAGACGCTTTGAAGTCTCCTGACGCTATCATCGTTGATATTGAAGGCCGTGAAGCAGGAAACCACGTTCTTGCCGGCGATATCAAGCTTCCTGCTGATGTAACTCTCGTTGCAGATGCTGAATTGCTTGTTGTTAACGTTTCTGAGCCTGAAGAACTCGACGTTCCTGAGCCTGAGACTGCAGAAGAAGCTGCCGAAGAAGCACCTGCTGAAGACGCAGAATAATCTTTTTCACCTTCTGAACTGATGAAGGTGACGACGACCCGCATACTATGATGGTGTGCGGGTCGTCGTTGTTTATGACTGATCTGTTGGCGAAGATTCGCGAAATAATAAATTAGAGGAAAATTATGAGTGACGTATGGCTGGTTGTTGGACTAGGCAACCCTGGAGCAGAATACGAACGTACCCGTCATAATATCGGGCAGATGGTCCTTGATGAGCTTGCTCAGAGTGTAGGCGGAAATTTCAAACGCCATAGTAAAGCGCGGGCAATGGTTCTTGAAGGACGGCTAGGTATTGGTGGTCCACGTGCTATTCTTGCTAAACCTTTGACGTATATGAACGTTTCTGGTGGGCCTGTAGGTCAGCTTTCACAATTTTATGGGGTATCTGCAGAAAATATTGTGGTGGTTCACGATGAACTAGATATTCCGTTTGACACCATAAAGCTCAAACGCGGTGGTGGCGAAGGTGGGCATAACGGATTACGAGATATTACCAAAGTGTTAGGTACTAAAGATTATTACCGTGTACGTACCGGTATCGGGCGTCCTCCTGGGCGGATGAGTGTCTCGGATTTTGTTCTTAAACCTTTTAGTTCAAGTGAAGTGCAATCCTTGCCGTTTCTTATTGATCAGTCAGCGCAGGCGGTACATATGCTGTTATCAGACGGTCTTGTTGCTGCACAGCAGAAGTTTCATACTGTACCGGCATCTTCCTAAAATTACTGTATACGCAGTTTTTACACGGTGATAAGGTGCGGTTTCTGACTGTACGTTGAGCATCATTTTGTCACTGAAGAACACGCTATCAAAACATGGTGTTATGATGTGCTACACGGAGCATCATCGCTATATCGACTATCTGCCAGCAGACCCCTAGAGGAGAAAACTCGTGACGCACCCTTACGCCTTAGCTTCAGGAACTGTTTTGAACAATCAGACAGTGCAACAGTTACGCGAGGACTTTCCTCTTCTCAACACCGAGGTTAATGGGAAAAGGCTTGTGTATTTGGACTCTGGCGCTACAAGCCAGAACCCTTATCAGGTGATACAGAGTGAACAATCTTTTTACCAGCAGGCAAATTCTGCTGTTCACCGTGGGGCACATACTCTTGCGGTGGAATCGACAGAACTTTTTGAACAGGCGCGTACGGTTGTTGCAAGTTTTGTTGGTGCACAAGAGAACGAAATAGTATGGACAGCGAATGCTACAGAGGCGTTAAACCTCATCACATATTCTTTTGCGAATGCTTCAGCTGGTATCGGTGCCCCCGCTTCACAACCTTTTGCACTGTCTGAAGGCGATGAAATTGTTCTTACCGAACAAGAACACCACGCAAACTTAATTCCATGGCAGATACTTGCCCAAAAGACAGGGGCAACGCTACGTTGGATACCGCTTAACACAGACGGAACGCTCAACCTAGAAGAAGCCGAACGTCTCATCACAGACAAAACAAAAGTGCTGTCTTTTACGCATGTTTCTAACGTTCTTGGGTGCATTAATCCGGTAGAAACTTTGGTGTCTTTAGCACGTCAGGTGGGCGCTTTCGTTGTTCTTGATGCTTGTCAATCTGTTCCGCATATGCCAGTAAACTTTCACGAACTGGATGTTGATTTTGCGGCATTTTCTGGGCATAAGATGCTCGCCCCCACTGGCATTGGAGTTCTTTATACAAAAGCAGAACTTCTTGCTGCGATGCCTCCTTTCTTGACCGGCGGTTCGATGATTACAAAAGTCACGATGACCGAAGCTGAGTTTATGGAGGCCCCTACTAAATTTGAAGCAGGCACTCAAAAAATTTCTCAAGCTATTGCTCTAGCTGAGGCTGTGCGTTACCTTCAAAATATTGGGATGGATCAAATTCATGCATGGGAGCATGAACTAGGGCAACGGCTCATCAACGGAATACATCATCTTGACGGTGTACGTGCTTTAGGCCCAGAACCTGGGCAGCCACGTGCAGGGCTAGTTGCTTTTCATGTGGAAGGAGTACACCCCCACGATGTTGGACAGCTACTTGATATGCAAGGTATCGCGGTACGAGTTGGCCATCATTGCGCTCAACCGCTACATCGTGCTTTAGGCCTTACCGCTTCTACTCGCGCATCAAGTTATCTTTACAATACAACTGAAGACATTGATATTTTTCTTGAAGAGCTTGCGCAGGTTCGTAGCTACTTTGGGTACTAAAATTTTCGCGTAGAAAGACAACTTTATGAGTTCATTAGATTCTCTATACCAGCAAATTATTCTTGACCACTCTAAACAACGTTTAGGGGAGGGGCTTACCGAAACCCACGGTCACCCTAGCGCCGATAACCATCAATATAACCCTACCTGTGGGGACGAGATTAACTTACGTGTTCGTCTAAGCGAGGATAAACAGCGTATTGAGAACATCTCTTGGGAAGGTGATGGTTGCTCTATTTCTATGGCTTCAGCTTCGGTGCTATCTGAGATGACTCAAGGGCTGAGCCTTGAAGAGTTTAACGAGATGGTGGAACAATTCCGTCAACTACTACGTTCTCGTGGAACCATCGAACCAGATGAAGAAATCTTAGGGGACGCCGCAGCTTTTGCCGGTGTTTCTCGTTTTGTAGCACGTGTTAAATGCGCGATGCTTTCGTGGGTTGCTGCTGAAGAAGCGGCAAAAGAAGCTCAATCGTAGACAATATAAGAAGCTCCTTTTGAATTCGGTATAAGGCAGCTACCCTAACCGCACAGTTTTGGCTAGCCAACGCATAAAAGATTAGTTTTGTGGGCTGTTGTCCCTAAAACTATGCCTAAGAATAATAGGCGTTTCTTTGCGTGCCTGACGTACTCTTGAAAAGTCAAAACATCCATGACAAGAGTATTAGGGGATTTATGAACATCGGGTATGCTGCTGGCGCATTTGATCTTTTCCATGTAGGACATTTAAACATCCTCAGAGAAGCTAAAAAACACTGTGATTACTTGATCGCAGGAGTTGTATCAGATGAAATTCTAGAAATTACTAAAGGCCGGAAGCCCGTCATACCTTTAGCCGAACGTATGGAAATTGTCTCTCATATCGATTTTGTCGACCGCGTTCATGCCGAAGTCCTTGAAGACAAACTAGAGACTTGGAAAGACGTACGATATAACACGTTCTTCAAAGGCGATGACTGGAAAGGCACTCCACGTGGTATTGACCTAGAACAACGCTTCGCTCAAGTCGGCGTTGACGTTGTGTACTTCCCCTACACTGCTCATACCTCATCAACAAAACTCCGCCAAGTTCTCGACAAACTGATGGAAGCAGAACCACGTAACTAACTGCTCAACACAGAAAAGACGTTTTAAATACTGTGGGGGCTAAGAACCTAGGTTCTTAGCCCCCACAATATTTAATACTGAATTATAAAATCACTCAGAGATACCTTAGTTTTGAGCAACCCACTGCTCGACAAGAGAACCAAGCTTGGAAAGAACCTTACCCACATAAGGCTCCGCTGCAGCAGCAATTTTCTTCCCCACAAGAGGAATTGAACAAGATACTTGACCCGATACCTCAATAACGGTCTTATCTGCTGAGGCCGTGAGCTTCTGTGTTGCACGTGCAGAAACAGGCATACCCGAAACTTTAATATCAGAACTAATCGTACGGCTACCGTCTGCACTGGGAGCAGAAACAGTATCAGACTGCGTCATCTGAAGTCCCTTAGAAACGAACTTCTGAGCAATATCAGGAACACGGTCAGCCGCAACAGAACGTTTGCTCACTGCAGAAAATGCGCCTGAGGTATCGCCCGAAACTTCGAGGCCTTCAAAACCAATACCCATTTTTTCACACACAAAACGTGCAAAATCTTCAGAAGCATACGCCTCAATCACTCGGTCGATAGGGGCATTAACCGTAGTTGTTTCTTGAATTGCCATGAGCTGTCCTTCCCAAAAGAGCGAATTGAAAAAAGATATTCTTATAACGACCGTAGCATCATAAAAACTCTTACTATAAAACTAACCGAAAAGTTCCTCCCAGCACGGTTACGTTCACCAGTTTTCGCTATAAAAAGAATGATGATGCCCTCATACGCTAGGGCTGGATAATACCGCGGAGTACCTGTCTCCAACGGCGAACAAATTTACGGATATCATGGGAAGCTTGTCCCTGACTCAACGAACCTAACTCTGCAGAAAGGTTCTCTGAGGCCTTATCCGCACCAGGGACACGACGGGACCCAAGATACTTCTGAGGGTGAGTTAACGCATCATCAATCTTCTGCGCAAGATCGCCTGCGTCTGTAGCAATAAAAGCCTCCCCATTATCTTCCATGACCTGTGAGAACTGAACCTGATGATTATCGACCACCTCATCAAACTCCGCAAGGCGTGGTACCGCAATAGGAATAACGCCAACCTCACGCGCATCAAGAATAGACCCAGGGCCTCCCTGAACGATAACCACTTTAGCTGCCTCATAAATCTTTAACAGCTCGGAGCGAGGCATCCTATCAACGTTCTTAGTCGCATGCTCGGTGCCCTCGGTAAACCCATGCTGACATAGACAAGTAACCGTTGGGTGGCTAAGAAGATACGACTCAATCCACTCAATAAGCCGGTCAAACTTGTGATAATCCGTACCTAAAGACACCACGATGTCATAGCTTAACGGCTGATTATTTAACTCAGCCGATACCTCAACAACAGAATCGGGCTGTTGAGGTGAGACAGTACCCATGTTCTGAGAATCGCTCATGTATCTCTCTTTTCACAAACGGAATAAATAAAAATGGTGAAAACATATTGCTAACGGGCATCACATCTACATAATTGCCCCGATATTAACCGACTCTGGAAAAGCCTTCTGCTGTTCTTCCCACTGGACTACAAATAAATCGCTCATGGGATAACATAAACGCGCACTCATCGTTGGCATAGTAATACGGTCATACGCTTCAATAAAAACAGTGCGTATTTTCAGAAGTTTTGCAACCGCAAAAAACGATACTGACACTGCAGCACCCGTACTAATTACCACATCAGGTTTTTCCCGTCGCAAAGTTTTCCACGCAACTTTTAGATTACGAATAGCGTTAGGGATATTACGAGTCGTTGGAAAATACACCCAATCAATCGTTTCTCCCTCAAGAGCAGCTTTGACCTCAGGCAACTCAAAAGTTGCCCAAGTACGTTCATGCTCTTTCCAGAACTTATCCAGAGCAATCAGCTGTGCTAGATGCCCTCCAGCGCTCGCTACAAGTAGTACTTTCATGGTCAATCCTTACAAATGGACGGAAAAATTAGGAGGTCAAGAAGACATATAAGAAATGTGCATCTGCGATGTGTTCAGCAACGTTAACGAACTCTTCCAAATCGTTCACTGAAGTCTCAGGAGTAAGTACTACAACACAAGCACCCAGCACATCTGCTGCAGAAAGTACTTCTGAAAGTTCTGTTCCACGATCTGTGACTAAGATATTCGGAGTATCTGAAGGGGATAGCTTCTTCTGTGAAAGAACAGAAGCAGGGGAGTCAACGAACGTTAGTCCTTTATCCGCATAAGCTTGACGTAATGTTGCGGCAAAATCGTCAGAGGCACGTGGAACCGAGGAGTATAGAACTGCACCAGCAATATGAGCTTTATGGAAGTTACCGTTGATGACACCGATAGAACGGAATGCACGGCGAGTATCTTCGATATCTTGGGTATCGCGAATTATGAAGACTTCTTCTCCCAAAATATCTTCTGCACGGTCACGATAGTTCACCGTGCGTGCACGAGAATCTAGCACCCATGCAATGATGGCACCTAATAGAAGACCGGAGATGACGCCAACAAAGATGCATTTGATGAACCCTAGATTCGTAGGTTCCTGAGGAACTTTTGCTGAAGTAATAATACGACCAGCGTTAGTGTCAGTAATGCGTACTTGCGCTAGACGCTCTTCTAAAGCAGCGCGTGCGGCATCATTACCATTTTTGCCAAGAGCATCGATTTGTTTTTCAATTCCGGCAGCAACCGTGTTAACAGAATCTTGTAACGCATCAGAGCGTACTGCAAGATATGCCTGTGCGATAGCATTTGCATATTCTGCTGCATCTTGTGCAGAAGAAGCTGTTGCTTTGACATCAAAAATAGATGTGCCAGAGTGCGCAGAAACTTCAATAGATTGACGTAGCTCAGAGACTAAATCGTCGTGTGAAGAGCTTAAAGACTTTGCAGCGGCCTCTGCTACTTCACGAGAGCTCGCAACTGAAGCTTCTGTATTGATAGAAACATTACTGTGACTTGAAGAGCTGGGATTCGTGGATAGAGGATTAACTAAGACCGTTGCCGAAGCCTCATATTTGGGTGTTGCAACGAGCGCATATACTCCTGCAATAAAGACACATACGAGAACCGTTACACCGATAACCATCGGATGACGTACCATCTTTTTCAGCTGTGCTGATAATGAGACTGTACGGATTGTGCGGGCGTTAGCTCGGGGTGAATCGACAACTGTTCGACGAGAAGTATTTCTAGCCATGAGTTTCTAAACCTCTTTCTGAGTGGCAAAGTGTTTGCCAACACGAGTTTGTTGCGGACGTTTGTTAAAAAGTTTTTCTAATCCCATAGATTTCTTGAACACTAAAATAGCTGCGCAGTAGAGCGCTATCGCTACACCGAGATACAGCAATAGAGCCCACCACGTAACTCCCATCCAAAGGACTACTATGAGAGCGATGACCGTGGGAATACCTCCGGCAATGCCCATCACCGGTAAAAGCTGTGACAAAGAACTGCGAATACCAACGAGGAAAAAGACTTCATACGAAGCAAGAAAAGTATCAACTAAAATGGCTGCCGACCATGCAACGACCGCACCGTATAAGCCCCACATCGGAACAAGAGTGAAGTTGAGCAGAAGCGACACCGCAAGCGAGGAAAGCTTATTATAAAGTTGCCAGCGGCTCTTCCCACTCATCAAAAGGACAGACTGAACTCCTCCTGCCGCGATAGCCACCATCATTGCTGGGCAAATAACCCAGAGGACACCAGCGCCAGAGGAAAAACCGTGACCAAAAATTTCTAATAAGAGAGGGCCAAAGAATGCCAAGGTGAGGTAAAAAGGCCAGCTTAAAGCGATCAGCGCGCGGGTATTCCCAAGAAAAATTTCTTGTGCACGTGGGTAATCGTTGACGGCTAAAGCCGCGCTAATAGAAGGCCCTGTCACAATACGACCAGTGTGTTCGACCATGACGCCAACACGCACCATACGATTAACCGCACCATAAATACCAGAAGCACCAACCCCAACAAAAGCTGCTACACATAGAACGTCAATCCATTCAAGGACGGACTCAACAACAGCAGAAACTCCACGGGCGGAGCTAAAACTCCAGAAAGAACGAGAGGTTTCTGCTGGTAGAGGATTCTCAACAAGTGAATCTTCTTCTGTAGGTAGCGAACCTCGCACTGCAAAGAATGCAACCACAGCAACAATGACCACAGGAATAACCCAAGAGAACGCCAACGCAAGTGCATTACCTGCTACCGTCACAACAAGGAAGACCGCAATAATGCGTAGTGTTGGAAGTAGAACATTCTGTAAGGCGGTGAAAAGAACTACCTTGCCTAGGCCTCGTAACACCCCAAAACAGATCGTCATAAAGGTTGCGCAGAGCAGAAAAGCTGCGGTAACGCTGAGCATCATTCGGTAAGACCCAGAAAGCCCAGGCATCAGCCACGCATAGCCAATCGTTAGAGAGCTAATGCTGAGACAAATTCCTATCGAAGGGATAGCTGCAAAACGAATAAGAGACTTAATCGCTGAATATCGGCCTGTCGCTTTTTGTGCTGAAACAGTGCGGACTAGACCCGTATCGGAGCCAAACACTGATAGCGATGTTCCAATCGCAAAAAGCGCCATGACCTGGAAAAAATCTCCAGCACCAGAGGTGCCTAACGTATTCGAAACAATAAGAGTTGCAACAAATGCAGCTCCAGCCCCGTACATCACAAAAACAGAGGAGATTGCTCCACTTTTTGCAAGAGAAGCCATAACTATAGACCCTCCTCATGCACAATAGAACGCATAATCAGAGCAAGGCAGAGCATCATTGCTGTCATTTGCATGATGTCAAAGCTGTAGAAGATAAAAACACAGATCGCGCATACGGGAACAGAATGAATCCAAATACCCGTAGTGGAGCTAACACCCCATGTGCTTGCGATGGAATAGAGCATAAAGGCCATGAAGAGGAATAACCCGACCAAACCGAAACAGAACATGAGAGCCCACAGGTAGCCTTGGGTTCCCATTGAAACACCAATGGTGACGTTCATTCGTGATGTGCCGTAACCAACGAGAGGGGAGTCTAAAACAGCCTCCCACGTTGCCTTATAAAGAGCTGCACGGCCACCGGTTGAATCGGAATACTCTTGACGTCCTAGAATCTGAGCTAATGTTCCTGAAGCAACTAACGCAATAAGAGCGATGATGGCTGCAACCAACCCGTAGAAGGCAACTTTGAGATTCCCTTCAAGGACATGGCGGAAAATAACATAGCTGACGCATAATGCTAAGCCAATGAACATGCCACGGTTACTGGTGGCGATAGCAGGGAAAAGACCTGCCGCAACGGATAAGCTCAAAATAATTTTTGTACGCTTCTTGGTTGCCGCCGTGATTACTGCTAAAACAACGGGAGTTAAGAAGGTAAAAGCTAGACCCCAACTATTTGCGTAAGGGAATGGCGCTGACGGGCGAATATAGGGTTCTGGGGCACCCCAAGGAAGCTGTACTTCTGCCAATGGTGGTTGCACATAATCACGCACAAGGGGATTATTTAAAAGAGAACCTGGCATAAGATAACTCATGGGCGTGATGAGTCGGAAGTCTGGAAAGAATAGTGCAAACCAACCCAAAATAACAACGGTGTACCATACTGTTACTAGACCGCCGAGCATACCCTGAGCCGATATTTTTTCGCGGGCATTGAAGAAGTAAACGCCGTAGACGCCAACGTTAAAAATGTTGACGAATCTTAGACCCCACGCGAGGATATCGCTACCGCCGTGAAGAGAAACTGTACAAACAACACACCAGATAGTAAGAGCGAACCAAAGCCATTGAGTTTTATAGACCAGAATGTTGCCACGAATCAGTATGTACGCAACCATGATGAGGGCAAGAACGGTCGGAAGAAATTGCCAAAGACCAATCGCCCAAATGACGGGGAAACCGTAAAGAAGTGTATAAAGAGGCCATGCCGGAAGAGGAGCGACACTTTGAGTGGAATAGGGATCTGGTTGATGTTCGAAACGTGTACCCCCACGAGTTTTAAGAAGCGTTAGAGCCATGCTTTATAGCCCCCGACCAGTTTTTTGGACAAGGTCTAGAAGAACTTGTGGTTTCACTAGACCGGTGGAAACGATGTATGCGGCCCATGCTCGAAGCTGGGTGATGTCACGTGAAAGTGTCGCTTTTGCCCAGCGCCGTGCCTGTTGAGAATTTCCTAACGCAGCATACGCAAAAGCTACCTGACCACTAATGCGTGCAAGTCCTCGAGGCTGTTGTTCAAATTCAGGGAATTTTTGTAGAAGATAGGTGAGACCGTCTACCATAGATTGCCATTTTCCGGCAAAGAATGAAGGCCTGTCCCATAAGACAAGAATAAGAGGGTCTTGCACGCTTAAAATATCGGCATGTTGGGTGGCTCTCAACAATAAATCGTAGTCTTCGCCGTAGGCGCTAGGAAGCTGTTCATCGACAAGGCCGATTTTTCCGCCGTTAAGGTCTTCTTTACGGTAGAGCATGGCTGAGGGATGAATTTCCGTGATACGCGATTGCAAGAAATCTGTAAATGTTGCTCGTTGCGGAGCTAATCGTTGTACATCTTCACCAGCGGTACGAATAGTGATGCCACTAGATATAGCAATAGCTTGAGGGTGCTCTGCCCATAGTTGAACTTGACGGGATATTTTGTTCTTATACCAGTAATCATCATCATCGCAGAACCCAATGAGTTCTCCAGAGGCAGCTAAGATTCCGCTGTTACGACCGCCAGCTAATCCTTGTGGACGTTCGTTCGGAATGGTCTTGAGGGTTCGGTTTTGAGGAACCTGAATATCGCTGAGCGTGTCGATTTCTACATGGTCAAAGACGACGATGACTTCGATATCTCCTGGATAATCTTGCTCCATAATAGAACGTACTGCGGTGCGAAGAAGCTCAGGACGTGAACCGATAGTTGCGATAACTGCAGAGATAGTTGGAAATGACATGCTCAGACCTCTTCTATACTTCAGCTGGTGTGTTGAGAGACTGGAATTTACGTTTCATAGAAAGCGCGGTAGTGGCAAGGTTGGCGCAGAAAAGGAGTGCGTAAACAGCGATAAATGCTGGCGCCCAACCCCAGAAGATGAAAATCCAGCAGAGTGTGCCTGCATCCATATGTAAGTTAATGAACGACCTGAGTGCGCCACCGGCAGGAGGTGCTGCTGTTTTACGGTTGTTACGTAGCTGCTCGGCAAGGATTTGGCTCATAAAATGCCCAACAGTCTGTAGCGTAAACGCGATAGGAATCCACCACAAAGACCAGCCCTGTACCGGCCAGTCATCTTGCCAGCGGATGAATGAAATAAGAACGGCAAGGTGAACAGCTGGTACTCGGATGGAATCAACAACATGATCTAGCCATTCTCCGGCGGGGGAGGATGCTCCGGTGACTCGTGCAACTTGTCCGTCTGCCGAATCGAGGGCGTATCCGAGAGCGAAAAGGATACTGATGCTTAACGCCGTTCCGAAGGTGGGGGGAGCGAAAATTATGAGGATTATTCCTGTGAAGGACCAGAAAGCGCTAATTGCGGTGACTTGGTTGGGGCTGATTCCATATTTGACAGCTGCAGCTGCAAAATATCGTGCAAGGCGGCGGTTGACCCAACGAGTATAAGCGGGGACTCCGTGACCAGGTTTTTGGGCAGATTCTAACGCTGCAAGAGTCTCACGGAAACCTTGTGGAGAAGATGCTGTGTGTTGAGTAGTCAAAACGAAAAACGCCCATCAAGTCAGTGCAAACCGTTGTTCGGAATGCGTGGTGTATGCGGAGAAAAGTTCGGCTACATCTGCTAGAGCAGAAGTATTCGGTGACACTAGATAGTATCCTCAAAATCTTGAGAATACTGTGAAAAACCAAGCTAAAACAACGTTTGTGGGGCAATGTGTACCGAGAAAACATCATTTAGGTGATGAATTATCACGAAATATTTGGTCTTGTTGTGAGGTGTATTAAAGCTGAGAAAACTGGGGTGTGTTCTTTGAATGTTCAAAGAACACACCCCAGTTCGCATGAGTTGAGAGCTAAGCTCAACAGAGAGCCACGATTAACCTACACGCAAAGTTGCTGAGAGGTCGAAGGAGACTCGTGCCCACCAATTGGTAAAGCCGTGAGTTTCTACAGCAATAACATTCTTACCTTCAAGAAGGTCAGATGCAGGAATCTGAATAATGACTGGGTTATTGATTGCAGCCCAGTCAGCAGGAGCTGCAGTAGCTCGGGTCAAAGCGTCAACGTAACCAGAAGGCATATTGTAACGTTTAACCTCTTTACCGTTGACGTACACGATAGCTCCGTCATCCAAGCGCATATTGAGTTCCAAGGAGACGTAATCCGAGGGGTTCTCAATCTGAATTTCTTTGCGGGTGTACATGGAGGTTGGCTGTTTGAAGATATTTGAGTTGAGTTCAGTTCTGAGCTGAGCACTGTTCCAACCCATCGGCGCTGTAGCGTTGTACCATCCGGTAACGTCAGTGTCGATATCATGCCATGAGTCATTTGCCCAGACAGGGTCAAGAAGAACGTTCCAGCGTTCGCCACGGTTGATAAGAACCTTATCTGTCACAGGAGCAACAGGGTCTACAGGCTCTGGCTTCTCAGGGTCAACTGGCTCTGGCTTCTCAGGGTCAACTGGCTCTGGCTTCTCAGGGTCAACTGGCTCTGGCTTCTCAGGGTCAACTGGCTCTGGCTTCTCAGGGTCTACAGGCTCTGGCTTCTCAGGGTCTACAGGCTCTGGCTTCTCAGGGTCAACTGGCTCTGGCTTCTCAGGGTCTACAGGCTCTGGCTTCTCAGGGTCAACCGCGCCATTGCCGAGTCCTGCAAGTGCAACTGGGGTTGAGGCTGAATAGTTTCCAGCTGCGTCAACAGAACGCACGAAGTAGCGAGCGTTATCAGCATGTTCTACTTCGTAGGTAGTAACGCCGAGACCAACAGTTGCGATCACTCGGTCATCGCGAAGAATCTGGTACGTGGTTTTGCCGTTAGTCTTGCTATCCCAGGTGAGGATATCCTGACCGTTGCGGGTGGTAACAGAGAGGTTTGCTGGGGTTGCTGGAGGAGTTACGTCACGGGGTGCGTAGCGAGCGAAACCAACAGTTTGCTGAACGCCGGAAGCACCTGCGCTTCGGTTGATGTCACCTCCGACCCACAGAACGCCTGTGGAGTCTACGAAAGATTCCCAGATGCCGTATCCGCTAGCACCGCTAATGATGGGGTTGAATTCAGGAAGGACAGCTCCTGTGTTTGCGTCAAAAGCGTTAACAAGACGCTGCATGTGGATGTTCTTTGACTCATCCCATGGGCTGTCATGAGTCTGTGCGCCTTCATAAATCCAGTCTCCACAGTGGCATGATGCATAGATGACGTTGCCACTCTTGTAAAGGTCTTGGAAATCACCACCAGATTTAGTGATAGCAGCAGTGCGACGCGATAAATCGCTCTTGTTGTATTGTGAAACAAGATGTTCTGCGCCACCGGCCCATACTGAGTCATCGGCGTCCTGCACATCGAATTGGAAACCTGCATTTTTACGGCTTCCTTTAGTGTAGGACAGACGCCAGTTCCAATCTTGTTTACGGGTACCGTTGACGTAATCAATAGCTGCAAGTTTCCAGGTACGTTCTGAACCGAGGGTTGAGAAGTAACCTGCTGCGTAGACTGCAGAGTTATCGTCAGCAGCGCTAATACCGTTAACGGTGCCGTTAAAATTGGGGCGCCATTTCCAGTCAACAGAACCTGTCGTCAAGTTAAATCGTGCAGCACTACGAGAATAAGCATAAGCAGAAGAACCAGAGCCCTTAACATGGGTAAAGATACCGCCGATGTAGAGGTAACCATTCTTTGCTTGAATAGTTTTGACGGTGGTTACGCCGGAGGACAGGCGGTTTTGAATATGCCAGTCGTAGGTGCGATCAATTTTGCCAGTAACGGGGTTGAGAATGACAAAACCGTCAACTTTTTCTCCGTTTACTTCAGTGAACTCTCCGCCAACAGCTAAGGTGCCGTTAGGTAAAGCCTCAAGAGCTTTAACCTGACCGTTGAGCTTAGGTACGAAGGAACGTACTAGTTCAGCAGTTTTAACGTTGTAACCGGCGATGAAGGGCTGGTTGACTGTCTCGCCACGCGCACTGACAACATTTTTGAAGTCGCCACCAGTGAATACAGTGTCACCGACCTGTGTGATGGCCTGAACATAAGTGTTCATCTCGGAGTCATTACCGGTACCAGTTGCTTCTGAAGTGCGCCACTTCATGGCAGAGGAGTAGCTATTAGGTAGCTCTCTCTTCTCAGAAGCTGCTGCACCAGTATCAGGAATAGATGGAAGGTTCAAATCAGCTTGGGTGAGCTTCGGGCGGAGATAAACCTGAGTGAATGGTACTGCGTAGGACCCATTGGGTGACCATAGGTAGGAGTTAGGGCTGGTGTTTCCATACACGCGAGGACCAAACTGGAATCCGAGTTTCCAGTTGAAGTCTTTAGAGGTGCTGAAACGAAGGACATTGTATCGGGTGTTAAAAGTTCCGATACGTCCTAGAGAGTGATAGTAGAACCGGTTCCAATCGGTCCAAGATGGGTTATCAAACTTGATATTTTCCCAGTTTGCGGTTGCTTGGAGTGCCCAAGTCCAGTTTTTAGCTTGAGCTCGTTGAGCAGTAAGCTCCTGCCATTTGGTTCCTTCAGCGTTGGTGCTACGACGGAATCGTACGCCATCTGAGAGGTCGCTAGGTGCCTGTCCGTTAAGGAGTGCGTCAATGGTGAGTGAGGGAAGCTGAACGGGGGAGAATGCGTCAGTGCCGTCAGGGTTTGTCGCTAGCTGTTGGGGGTCTCCTTGTCCAGCGTATTGTTCTGTCCAGCCTTCACGTCCTCGTCCGATGAGGACCCATCCGCCACCATTGGTTTCTTGGTCGCAGTAGAACTGCTCTGGAGCATCCATCTCTGGGGTATAAAGCCAGTATGTTCCGGAACGTGAACGGGAGTTATTTTGTTTGATTTCGTAGCACGATGCTGCTGCCTTGTCGCTGGATGAGCCATCTTTAGTGTTCTCCGCCTGTGCCGAGGTGGTAGGTAAGAACGATAGCCCAAGAGCTACGGTTGCGACAGAAGCTAAAAGTGCTTGGGATAGTGTTTTCTTCTTCATAGCCTTTAGCAATCTGGGTTGTTAGGGAAATCGTGAGATGCGATTTTCCACTGACCGTTATCTTGTATCAAAGTGAAAATGTTGAGTGATCGTTCAGGTGCTGAGGTGTTGTTAATGACGTCACCTGCAGCGTTTTTGACCTTAACTTGTGAGGAGTCAAGGCATACCTGAAGTATTTTTGCTGGCTGGTCGTTGTATGTACCGTCAGCTATTTTGGGAGTGCCGACGACCTTTGCTGTGCCTTCTTGAGTCCATTGATTATTTGCGAACTCTTCGGCTGCGGCAATAAAGCTTTCAGCGGCGCTTCCTGTTGCAACAGAGGTAATTTTCTCTTCAGTGGCTTGGTCGAGAGTTACTGTTGTTGCTGGTGCGCTGTCTTCTCCGCTTCGTGCAGAATCTTCTTCTGCTGGTTCAGTTGGTGCGACTGTCCCAATGTTTGAGAGCACGTTTTGGTAGGAGGTGTAGAGCTTTTCTGTCTCGGCAACGTGTTCTTCTGAAGGTTGCACTTCTTTAGAGTTCTGAAGTGACTCTGCTCCAGCATAGTTTTCTTCTAGCTTTTGCTCAGGCTCCTTATGTTTTTGCTCTGTACTCGCCGGCTGTTGTGTTGAACGTGCTGAGGCGTCTTGGTGAGCTGGAGTTGTGGGATTCTGAGATGTGGATGCAGCAGCAGAGCTATCTGTTGACGTCTCGTGTTGCTTTTGTGATGATGACTCGCTTTTTGAGTCTGGCTGTTCACTAGAGCATCCGGTGAGTAGAAGGAGGGGAACGAGTGACGCTCCCATAAGCTGCTTAGATATTAGTCTAGGCAGAGGTGTTTTATGTGCTCGATGCATTAAAGCCTCTAAAAGGGTAGACAGCATAGGTTTTCTTAGTGCGTGCACTAAGTGGCGTGGTTTTTTTGCGAGTGATGCGAGTGTTTGCTGAGGGGTCTGCAAACTTTTTTTATTCTATAGAGTGAACTCGGGAAAAATTGGAATTATTTTGTACCCATAAATGTACCTGTGCACTGTGTAAAGGTTGAAAAATCCTTTACGTCGTTCAAAAATATCACCGGTGTTCAAAAATGAACAATATATAGTAGACACTATGTGGCTAATATGAAATAAAAAGACGCTCAAGGGTATAGGTGTTGGATATTTTTTCGTGAGGAAGATAATAGCTAAAAGGTAGGTTTTTACCAAACAAAAAATACGAATCGTGTCTTACGTAAGTCCCTCGATAAAGATCCCCATAAAACCCCTCGGAGACCTCACCTCAATAGTAAGAAGAAGAACCGGCAGCCTGTTTCAACAGCTCAAGAACAGCTAAAACGCCTTAGAAACCACGCCTTTATCGATGCAACACATCAAGAATCCGCTCTAACAACAGGGAAGCCCATGCGTCCTGCTCTGAGCTCTCAAAACCTCAACAACAGGAAGCATTACCAATGAGTAACCTAGAAAATCTCATTCTGCCTAAACACCACGGCGCATAGCGTCTCCCCGTAGGAATAAAATATCCCGTGGAAGACACAACACAAGACTTTTCAATAAAAAAGCACGTCATACCAAGAAAATAAATACACAATAAAAAAATAACAATAAAAATAATTAGTAATACAACCCAAAGAAAAAATATTATCCATGCCCCATATACAAAATATATCTGAGCACGTCACCGCTCAGTTACGAGAAAAATAACACCTAAAATCACCCCTGCAACAGCGGTCCTCCTATGCGATAATAATAAACAGCTTAAATCCACACTAAACAGCAGAAAGAAGCTCCAATGAGCCTCACGGGACTCACCCTACTTCTTGAAACAGAACCAACTTTCGCGCGTATCGGAGAATACGCGGCACAAAACCCCGAAAAACGAACCTCAGAACTGGCCATCGGTACCGTTGACGGCGCACGCCCCCCACTCATCGCACACATCGCAACCAACCTCCAAAAAACAACTCCTCAAGCAACCACCCTCGTTATCACCGCAACAGAACGAGAAGCCGAAGACACACGCCTAGCCCTAGAATCCTTCCTCGCGCCAGAAAAGATTGCTCTTTTCCCCGCATGGGAAACGCTCCCTCACGAAAGACTCTCACCTCGAAGCGACACCGTCGGAGAGAGACTCAGCCTCCTACGAAAACTTAAGACAACAACACCTCAAGTCATCGTTGCCCCCATCCGATCCATCATCCAACCCATCGTCGATGGGCTCGAAAAAATGGAGCCAGTTACCCTCCGCTGCGGAGAAGAACAAAACTTCGACGACGTCATCAAAGCCCTACAAAATGCTGCCTACTCACGCGTAGACCTCGTCTCCAAACGAGGAGAATACGCCGTACGCGGTGGAATGATAGACCTCTTCTCACCCACCGCAGAACACCCCGCCCGTATAGAATTCTTCGGTGACGAAATCGAAAACATCCGATGGTTCTCCGTCGCAGACCAAAGAACCATCACCTCAAAAGAACACCCCCAAACACTCTACACACCACCATGCCGAGAACTACTCATCACCCCCGAGGTGATGAGCAAAGCCGCAAAGCTACAAAAAGACTTCCCCGGTGCACGAACCATGCTCGAAAAAATTGCGGGAGGAATCTACGTTGAAGGCATGGAATCGCTCACCCCACTGCTCGTCGAAAAAATGACCACCTTCATAGAAGTCCTACCAGCACACTCCATTGCAATCCTCCTCGAACCAGAAAAAATACGCACACGAGCCAGAGACCTAGTCGCTACCAACGACGAATTCCTCCACGCAGCATGGGACAGCGCCGCAGAATCCAACGACAACCACACCGACAAAGCACCCCTAGACGTTGGACAATATCGAGAAGATTTTAACGAAGGATCATTCCAAAGCCTGCAACAAGTGCGCCAACACGCACACGAAAACCACTGCTCCTGGTGGTCCATGACCGCACTAGGTATCGACGACGCCATCGAAAACGACGTCGACTCCGTCACCTTCAACGCCAGAGAACCACACTCCTACGCCGGCAAAGTTGAAGAACTCCTCAAAGAACTTCAACAAAAAGTACGAGAAGGATGGCGTCTCGTCGCCGTCACCGCCGGTAACGGGCCTCTGAACCGTCTCATAGAAGTACTCCACCAAGCTGATATTCCCGCTGCACGCATCGACAGCTTAGAAAACATCCCCGAACCCGGAATCGTTGAGCTAACCACCGCCCAAACAGGGAAAGGATTCATGCTCGACGACGCCAAAATTGGTTTCCTCACGGAAGCTGATATTCTCGGACGAACAAGCAACTACATCATCTCCCGTAGCGGAAACACTAAACTACCCACCAGACGCCGAAAAAATGCTGTAGACCCGCTTGCCCTCAAAACCGGAGACTACGTCGTTCACGAACAACACGGTATTGGGCAATTTATCGAAATGATACAGCGCCCCATCACCGGAACACCCCACAACGCACAACACAAAGCCTCCAAAGAATACCTTGTCCTCGAATACGCCCCATCCAAGAGGGGAGGCCCCAAAGACAGACTCTTCGTTCCCGCTGATCAACTCGACCAAGTCTCTCACTACGTCGGTTCAGAAGCACCAACATTATCTAAAATGGGAGGCTCTGACTGGGCAAAAACCAAAAGTCGCGCACGAAAAGCTGTTAAAGAAATCGCCGCAGACCTCATCAAACTATATTCTGCACGACAAGCCTCAAAAGGATATGCCTTCAGCCCCGATACCCCATGGCAACGTGAACTCGAAGAAGCCTTCCCCTACAATGAGACACCAGACCAACTCTCTGCCATCAACGACGTCAAAGCAGATATGGAACGCGACATCCCTATGGATCGTCTCATCTGCGGAGACGTCGGATACGGAAAAACAGAAATCGCCGTTCGTGCAGCATTCAAAGCAGTACAAGACGGAAAACAAGTGGCAGTACTCGTCCCCACCACACTCCTAGCACAACAACACTACGAAACATTCTCACAACGATTCTCTGGATTCCCCGTACGTATCCGTGTCCTCTCCCGATTCCAAAAAACAAAAGAAACTAAAGAAGCCTTAGAAGAAATTTCGCAAGGTACCGCTGATATCATCATCGGAACACACCGACTATTTTCACAAAACGTTGAGTTCAAAGACCTTGGACTCATCATCATCGACGAAGAACAACGTTTCGGTGTAGAACACAAAGAAAAACTCAAACAACTTAGAACAGACGTTGACGTCTTAGCCATGTCAGCAACGCCGATTCCTCGAACCCTAGAAATGTCACTTACCGGTATTCGAGAGACTTCCACCCTAGCCACAGCACCAGAAGAACGACACCCCGTTCTTACCTATGTGGGCGCTCGCACCAACCAACAAATCACGGCAGCTATTCGTCGTGAAATTATGCGAGAAGGACAAGTTTTCTTCGTACACAATAGGGTTTCTACTATCGAATCCGTGGCACGAGAACTACAAGAACTTGTTCCCGACGCACGTATCGCTATAGCTCACGGTCGTATGAGTGAAAGCAGACTAGAACAAATTATTGTTGATTTCTGGGAACGAAAATTTGACGTACTCGTTTGTACTACTATCGTCGAAACCGGTCTAGATATCTCCAATGCGAATACCCTGATCGTTGATCAAGCGCAAAACTATGGGCTCTCTCAGCTACACCAGCTACGTGGACGAGTCGGTAGAGGACGCGAACGAGCATACGCTTACTTCTTGTATCCTCCAGAAAAGCTCCTTGGAACGGTAGCGCTAGAACGTCTTAAAGCCGTGGCTACACATAACGAGCTTGGTTCTGGTATGCAACTAGCGATGAAAGATCTCGAACTTCGAGGTGCAGGAAACCTTCTGGGCGGAGAACAATCTGGACATATCGCAGGAGTCGGGTTCGATTTATATCTTCGTTTGGTTGGCGAAGCTATTTCTCAATTCCGTTCTCAAGGTGAAGAAGAAAAGAGCCTTGAAGTCAAAGTTGATATTCCAGTCAACGCACATTTCCCTCACGAATATATTTCTTCTGAGCGTTTGCGCCTTGCCGGATATCGGCAAATTGCGCAAGCTGAAAGCGAAGATGAGCTCAACGACATCCGAGAAGAACTTAAAGACCGTTATGGTGATCTTCCTGAGCCAGTAGAAAATCTTCTTTTGGTGGCGTCATTGCGTATTTATGCTCGTTCTTTGGGCGTTCAAGAAATTATGGTGATGGGAACAAAAGTTCGTTTCTATCCGGTCGATGATCTTCCAGAATCTCGTCATATGCGCTTAGGACGTATGTACCCTGAAGCGACCTACCGGAAGATTCCAGAGAGTGCACATTCCCAGATTCTTCTTCCACGGCCTAAGACTGCACGTATTGGTGGTCAAGACCTCAGCGACCGTCCATTGATTGAGTGGGTGCAGAACTTCTTGAAAGTCATTATCGATCCACAATAAGGCATATCCTGCAAGGTATAACACTTCAAACAAAAAGCGGTGGGGCATAAGAAAAGTTCTTATGACCCCACCGCTTTGTTGAGGAGCAATTGTAGACTCCTCCACAAAAATTAGAGCTGGGTTAAATCAGTGCTACTAGTACGCTGCGCGGTGTTCGTTTTCGACGGTAAAACATGGAAAACAACACCCCAGATGCTACCAAGAATCAGGGTTCCTAATGCAAACCAGAATGAGCCACCATCAGGGAACGTATTTAAGCACCATAGGCCGGACAAAAAGATGACAAAGAAGACCAAGAAGATACTGATATTTTCAAGGTGATGCCCTTGACCAGAGAACTGTGGGCCAGATTGTCCACTAGATTCTTTATGGTAGTCGTGCTGGTAGTGTGACATAGAAAAACGTCTTTCTCAATGCAGAAGCGAACGATATGTATAAGGAGTTAAACCTCAGTATAGATGGTGTAGAAAACTTATGCACATTGTGTGCCTAAGTTTTCTACACCTCTTAAAGATTAATAAGAGCTCTCAACTACATCTGCCGCACCAATAATAGCAATACCTTGAGATGCCCCAATACGAGTAGCACCGGCATCAATCATGGCAAGAGCCTGCTCACGTGTACGAATACCGCCAGAGGCTTTAACTCCCATCTCGGCACCAACTGTTTGTCGCATCAATGCGATGTCCTCAACCGTTGCACCTGCTGAAGAGAAACCAGTGGAAGTCTTCACAAAATCAGCGCCAGCTTCGATGGCAGCTTCACACGCAAGGATTTTCTGCTCATCATTGAGCTCAGACGTCTCAATAATGACCTTAACAATTGCATCACCGGCATGAGCTGCCTGAACCACAGCATGAATATCCTCGACTAAAGCCTGACGATTCCCGCTCAGAGCATGAGCAATATTAATGACCATATCAACTTCACGTGCACCGGCTGCTACAGCTGTCTGCGTTTCAAAAGCCTTTACCTCTGGGGCAGATGCGCCTAGAGGGAATCCAACCACAACGCAAGGAACCGCCGAGGAACCGGCTAACTCCTCGGAGAGGACGCTAGCCCATACAGGGTTTGCGCATACTGATGCGAAACCGTATTCACGAGCTTGTGCGCAGAGTGAACGAACCTGTTCTTCTGTTGCAGAAGAAGCAAGAATCGTGTGATCAATCATCTGTGCTAGCTCATCAGGACTTAACTGAGCTGCTGAGCTACCAGCGGTAGGTGTATTCATCTAAATATTCTCCATGACCGTAAAATATGGGGCACGCCACTGCAAGAGGACAATGCGAAACCCAAAAATAAATAATTCTAGACGCCTAAAGCAATCTTCATCGTATGCGCAATACGTTCTAGACGTTCTTGCGCCTGTTGACGCGCTACCACGAGCGCACCATCTTCTTCAGAGACAGGAACAATAACCTCAACATAGCATTTGAGCTTAGGCTCTGTACCCGATGGGCGAACAATAACTCGTGAATTGTCTTCACTCAAGAACAATAAACCGTCGGTAGGAGGAAGACCTTCGTACCCTTCTGCTAAGTCAGCATGAGCGTTCACGGGAGAATCTCCCAAAGCGCTAGGAGCCGTGGTACGTAAAGCACTCATCATCTGGCCGATACGGCTAAGGTCTTCAACACGAATTGAAATCTGATCGGTAGCGTATACGCCGTGTTCTTGGGCGATGCGGTCAAGAACCTCAATCAAGGAAGAACCTTGTTCTTTGAGACGGTGTGCATAGCGAGCCACAACAAGTGCTGCTGAGATACCGTCTTTATCTTTAACTAATTCTGGGGCAACGCTATAGCCGATAGCTTCCTCATAACCATAGCTAAGGCCCTCAATGCGAGCAATCCACTTGAAACCGGTGAGGGTCTGATAATGACGGACTCCGTAAGATTGAGCAATTGCGCTTAGCTGACGAGAAGACACAATCGAGTTCGCAAAAATAGCGTTCGTAGTGCCTTCTGGTGTTTTGGCGAGTTTCTCAACCATCGCCACACCCAAAAGTGAGCCAACCTCATCTCCGCGAAGCTGACGCCAAGCATTTTGGTGGGGGTCGTACACCGCAAAAGCTGCACGGTCTGCGTCTGGGTCATTGGCAATAATAAGATCAGCGTCTTTCTGCTGAGCTAAAGCAAAAGCCAAATCTAAAGCGCCTGGTTCTTCGGGGTTGGGGAAAGACACCGTTGGGAAATCAGGATCAGGAACAAATTGTTCTTGCACAGGAAATACTTCACTAAAACCTGCGTCGTTGAGGACGGAAAGAACGGTCTGCCCGCCGACACCATGCATCGCCGTATACACGATACGTAAATCGCTAGGCTCTGAAGGTTCTATGCCAGCGATCGTTTCAACGTACTCTGAGGCGATGTTCTGATCGAGAACTTCCCAACCTTGTTCTGCTAAAACAACTTCTTCATCAACGATGTGAGCAATTGCTTCAGCAATACCTGCATCATAGGGAGGAACAATCTGTGCGCCACGGCCGTGCTCAGCAACAGCTTGACCGCCAAGATATACCTTATAACCGTTATCTTCAGGTGGGTTATGAGAAGCGGTGACCATGACACCAACCTCAGCATTAAACTTACGGCAAGCCCACGCCAACACCGGTGTTGGTAACGGCGTAGGCATGAGCAGTGTGCGGATACCAGCGGCAGTAAAAATTGCGGCGGTCTCTTCAGCAAAAATATCCGAATTATAACGTGCGTCATAGCCAACAACAGCGGTGATGCCAGACCATTGCTCTTGAGCTGAACGCCCGCTCACATATGCGGCAAGACCAGCTGCAGCGCGGCGTACCACAACACGATTCATGCGCATTGGGCCAGCACCTAAAGCAGCTCTTAACCCGGCAGTACCAAACTGCAAAGTGCCACTAAACCGCTCGGCAAGATCTGCGGTAGCTTGAGTATCACCATCACGGGCCTGTGATAGTAGTGTTTCAAGCTCTTTACGTGTTGCAGCATCGGGGTCAATGCTAAGCCAATGTTCAGCTTGAACTAATACGTCAGAGGACTGAGCCATCTAAAAAATCCTTAGAAAAATGAGTACGGAATCAGGTGGATAAGAATTAAATTTTTGCAATGATATCGGCAAGCAAACGCGAAATACGAGGTCCGGCATCAATACCAGCTTGAATCACTTCTTCATGGTTCAACGCAGTTTCTTGGATACCAGCAGCCATATTCGTCACCAATGAAATACCGCAGACTTCTAGGCCTTCAGCGCGAGCAGCAATAGCTTCTAAGGCTGTCGACATACCTACCAAGTCAGCTCCCATGGTGCGCATCATACGAATCTCTGCAGGGGTCTCATAATGAGGTCCGGGCGCTTGATAATAAACACCTTCTTGTAAGGACGGATCAATATCTTGTGCGATAGCACGAATACGAGGAGAATACAGGTCGGTTAAATCAACAAAGTGAGCGCCCGATAGGGGAGAGGTTGCCGTAGCGTTAATGTGGTCGCTGATAAGAACTGGCATACCCGCTGAATATGATGGGTTGAGACCGCCACAACCGTTGGTCAGAATCATTGTCTTGACACCGGCAGCTGCTGCACACCGTACGCCATGAACAACAGCGTCTACACCACGACCTTCGTAATAGTGCGTTCTAGCGCCGATAACAAGAGCACGCTGGCCAGAAGGGGTCAAAATAGAAGAAATTGTTCCAGCATGCCCTGCAACACCAGAAGCGTGAAAACCGGGAAGCTCTGCTGCTGAGATAGTGTGCGTTGTTTCTCCAATGAGGTCAGCAGCTGCACCCCAACCAGAACCAAGGGTAAGCGCAATATCATGTTGAGCAACTCCGGTCAGCTCACTGATGCGAGTAGCGCTTTGTTGTGCAAGGACGTGTGCAGGGTGCTCTGGCGAAGAAGTAGGCAGAGTCGACGTTAAAGTACTTTTCTCATGTATCACACTGCTAACCTATCAAAATTGCATTCAAAGGTGGGAAAAGTGCGCGAAAAAGGCGTAAGAGTTTGAACGAAATTATCTTCTCCATCACAATAGAAGGGTGACTCATACAACAGATTACGCATCACGCACTATTATCATTCTCGGCGGAGGCCCCGGCGGGTACGAAGCCGCACTTGTAGCGTCCTCCCTCGGCGCGCAGGTAACACTCATCGAACGACAAGGATTTGGCGGCTCCGCCGTACTCACCGATGTCGTTCCCTCAAAAACCCTGATTGCCTCAGCCGATATTATGGCATCCCTTGACGAAACAGCAGACCTCGGAATCTGCTTTTCTGAAGGGAAAACAACAGGAAAACCCTACGTCGACCTCAAAACTGTCAACGAACGACTCCTACATCTAGCACAACAACAATCAGCAGATATTAAACGCTCATTAGAACGTGCTGGCGTCACTATCATTGAAGGCACAGGAAAACTTAAAGACCAATACACTGTAGAAGTCCGTGAAAGTAACGGGCTAAGCTACGAATTACGAGCAGAGTTTATCCTCCTTGCTGTTGGAACCCACCCGCGAGAACTGCCAACAGCAAAACCAGACGGAGAACGCATCCTCAACTGGACGCAACTATACTCGCTCAAAGAACTCCCCGAAGAGCTAATTGTCGTCGGCTCAGGAGTCACCGGCGCGGAATTTGCTTCTGCCTACAACCGTCTCGGCTCACATGTCACCCTCATCTCTTCTCGAGACCGCGTACTACCTGGAGAGGACGAAGACGCAGCAGAAGTCCTCGAAAACGTTTTTGACCGCAGAGGGGTTAAAGTTATCCCACGTTCACGAGCGCAAGCCGTCAATTATTCAGAGGACAGAACAAAAGTAATCGTCTCTCTAGCAGACGGACGAAAAGTTCAAGGAACACATTGCCTCATCGCCGTTGGGTCTATCCCTAATACCGAAGACTTGGGGTTAGAGAAAGCAGGGGTCAAAACCCGTCAAAGTGGACATATCATCGTCGACAAAGTATCACGTACTAACATCTCTAGTATCTACGCGGCAGGCGATTGTACAGGAGTTTACCCGTTAGCTTCTGTTGCTGCGATGCAAGGGCGAATCGCTATGGCACATATGATGGGTGACGTCGTCAAACCGTTGCGTACTCACCAAGTTGCAGCAAATATTTTCACCTCACCAGAGATTGCCACGGTTGGTATCACTGAAAAAGAAATTGCTCAAGGAACATATCGTGCAGATACGATTATGCTGTCTCTTTCGACAAACCCGCGAGCAAAGATGATGGCGGTCAAAGACGGCTTCATTAAAATTTTCTCACGCCAACATTCTGGAACAGTTCTCGGCGGTGTCGTGGTTGGACCTCGCGCTTCTGAACTAATTTTTCCTCTAGCGTTGGCTGTCGATAAAAAATTGCACGTTGATGATCTTGCAGAGACTTTCACCGTATACCCCTCGCTAACAGGATCTATCTCAGAAGCTGCTCGAAAACTTCATAAAGCCCTCTAATCTTCAACGGATTGAGAACACATAAGGTGTGGGGTGTTACCAACTGATTGGTAACACCCCACACCTTTATAACTGGCAGTTTACGATACTACCGCCCAATAGTATGCAAATCACGGTTCTTTGTTTCACCTGTAAGGGCAATGAAGAGCACAGAAAGTAAAGCTGCGCCACTAAGATACATACCCACGTACCCAACACCGCCGATAGAGTTCAAATAGACTGCCACAAAAGGAGTCAGCGCTGCACCAAGAATAGATGCTGCGTTGTACGCAATACCAGAACCGGTGTAACGTACGTGGGTTGCGAACAACTCCGGAAGGTAGGCAGACATGGAACCAAAAGATAGACCCATCAGTGCCATACCCACTGACATGTAGGCCGTCAACAAAACGATGTTTGCGTTTTCACCAGTTCCGATAGTTGTGGGGGAGATGAAGAAAGAGAACGTCAAACCGTAAAGAGACATGAGCAAAGTGGTGATGAGCTGTTGCTGTTTACGCCCAGCAATATCTGCCCACCATCCTGATACTGGAATAAAGATAATGAAGAAAATGATGGATACGAGCTGGACCATGAGGAAATTATGATAGGAGATGCCTAACCCGCCCTTTTCAACCTTGCCGATTCCGTAAGAGAGAATCCACGCCGTCATAAGGTAGAACAAAACGTAGCAGGCAATCATGATGAACGTTCCTTGAATCATTGGTAACCATGCAGTTTTGAGAGCTTCAACCAGAGGTGCTTTAACACGTTCATCTTTTTTCAACGCCTGAGCAAAAACAGGGGTCTCTTCGAGCTTGAAACGAACATAGAGTCCGATGAAAACCATCACGAGAGAGGCTAGGAAAGGAATACGCCAACCCCACATCATGAAAGTATGAGACATATTGGAAGAATCAGCGGTGGAATCAAAAGACATGAGAGTGGTGAGGAAGAGGACAAAACCGTTAGCCAAGATAAACCCGAATGGTGCTCCCAACTGTGGCCACATGGCAGCGCGTGCACGTTTGCCTTCTTCTGCATATTCGGTAGCAAGCAAAGCAGCACCAGACCATTCACCGCCTAGGCCAAGACCTTGAGTGAATCTCAAAATGGTGAGCATTGCTGGTGCCCACAAACCAATTTGGTGGTAGGTGGGGAGCAACCCGATAAGGAACGTTGCGATACCCATGGTCAATAACGCCCCAACGAGGGTTGCCTTGCGTCCGATACGGTCACCAAAATGTCCGAAAATAATAGAACCAATGGGGCGTGCTACGAATGCTGCACCAAATGTTGCCATGGACGCTAAGAGCTTTGCAGTGTCATCGACACCGATAAAGAATAAAGCGGGGAAGACTGCTACAGCAGCGGTTGCGTAGATGTAGAAGTCGTAGAACTCGATGGTAGTTCCAATCAATGAAGCAAGAATAACTCGACTTCGTGGAACCGGCGTTTTGTGGTGCGTTGGTGCACTGGGTGTATCGGGTGTGGTTCGTGTAGCCACGGGTACCTCTCTTGGAAAGAATCAGATATCATTGGTCTAATACTTTAGGACGTGAGAGGGTATAAAACCCCGTTCATCTCATTATATGAAATATTGTGTCTGGTGTGAAACATCATCAGCCAAACACCACCACACAACTACTTAATCGTAGCTATCGTCGCACCAGCTGAAACCGTATCACCGGCCTTAAGCTTCAAACCACTAATCTTCCCCGAACGATGAGCCGTAATCGGCTGTTCCATCTTCATCGCTTCCAAAACAACAACAAGATCCCCCTCAGAAACCTTATCCCCGTCCTTAAGAGCAACCTTGACAATAGTGCCTTGCATCGGCGAAGTTAACTCATGAGAATTAACTGCAGCAGTACGAGAGCCCCCACGTTCTTTACGCTTCTTGACCGTTGGCGCAGGCTTAGCAACCGAACCCAAAGACTGAGGAAGAACAACCTCAAGACGCTTACCATTGACCTCAACCACCACATGATGACGCTGTTCGCTCTGCTCATCTACAGAACCAGCCTCCCCATCATAAGGAGTAATCGTGTTATTAAACTCCGTCTCAATCCAGCGTGTATGCACGCTAAAAGGAGAATCACCCTCAGGCGCAAATGCTGGGTCGGAAACTACCGCACGATGAAAATTCGTTACAGTCGGCATACCCTCAACCACCAATTGAGATAACGCACGACGAGAACGCTCTAACGCCTGCTGACGCGTCGCCCCCGTAACAATGAGCTTGGCAAGCATCGAATCAAAAGAACCGCCAATTACATCGCCCTCAACAACACCAGAATCCCAACGAACACCAGGACCAGTAGGAATCACCAGCTTCTCAACAGTACCGGGAGAGGGCATAAAAGAACGACCCGCATCTTCACCATTAATACGGAACTCAAACGAATGCCCATGCAAAACAGGGTCAGAATATCCAAGCTCCTCACCGCGAGCAATACGGAACTGCTCTCGAACAAGGTCAATACCAGAAACCTCCTCAGAGACAGGATGCTCCACCTGCAAACGAGTATTAACCTCCAAAAAGGAAATCGTCCCATCCACACCAATCAAGAACTCACACGTACCTGCACCCTGATAACCAGCCTCCTGCAAAATTGCGCGAGAAGAATCATAAAGACGCTGCTGCTGCTGTGCCGAAAGAAACGGAGCTGGAGCTTCCTCTACCAATTTTTGGTTACGACGCTGCAAAGAACAATCTCGTGTAGACACCACCACAACATTGCCATGGGCATCAGCTAAACACTGCGTCTCAACGTGACGTGGCGAATCCAAAAAACGCTCAATGAAACACTCCCCACGACCAAAAGCAGCAGTCGCCTCACGTACAGCAGACTCATAAAGTTCAGCAATCTTTTCACGCTGACGAACCACTTTAATACCGCGCCCACCACCGCCAAAAGCAGCCTTAATTGCTAGAGGAAGACCGAACTCATCAGCAAAATTCTCTACCTCAGCCACAGAAGATACAGGATCTTTAGTGCCAGGAACCTGAGGGGCACCAACCTTATCGGCAATATGACGGGCCGCAACCTTATCACCTAACAAGGTAATTGACTCAGGTGAAGGCCCAATCCATGTCAAACCCGCATCAATGACACGTTGAGCAAACTCAGCATTCTCCGACAAAAAACCATAACCGGGGTGAACCGCGTCAGCACCAGAACGCTCCGCAACACTGAGAATCTTATCCATGACCAGATAAGAATCTGAGGCAGTGCTACCACCTAAAGAATAAGACTCCGTCGCTAACTTAACATGCAACGCATCACGATCAGAATCAGCATAGACCGCAACGGTGCTGATACCCTCATCTTCAGCAGCACGAATAACACGAACCGCAATCTCACCACGATTCGCCACTAAAACCTTAGAAACAGAACCTGTGTGACGACCTGGTACGCTCACAAACTGCCCACGTAGACGTTCGGTGTTTTTGCTCAATGAAAAAGCTCCTTGCCACCCCAAAGAGGTTAGCTACATTCTTCTGCGACAAGCACAAATAAAGATTATGGTTGAGAAAAGTCTACATTCTTATGACGTCAGCAGAGCTCTTCTCTTAGCCGATAGTACCGAAAAAACAGAAGATTTTTGAAAAATTATGCCGTTTTCGTCCAAAAATCGGTGATAGAAAGACCTAAATCAGCCAACATATCCTTAAGAGCATTCACCGACAAACCCACCACCGTGTGATACTCACCCTCAATACCACGGATAAAAGCAGACCCAAAGCCATCAATCGTAAACGAACCAGCCACAGCAAGCGGCTCACCTGTCGCCACATACTCATGAATCTGCTCATCTGAAAGAACATCACAATGCACCGTAGCAGTACGTAACTCAGACGAAGAACACCCCTGCACCACACGAGTATCAACCAACCAATGCCCCGTATGCAACAACCCCGAAGCCCCACTGAACAACCGCAAACGCTCAACAGCAATATCCGCACTATGAGGCTTACCATAAGCAACCCCATCTAACTCAAAAACAGAATCACACCCTAAAACAAGAGCCCCCGGAACATCCAAAGAACGAGCAACATCCTCCGCCTTAGCCCGTGCTAAAAGCAACGCAACCTGAGCCGGAGTCAGCTCACCCAAACCTTTAACATCAGCATCCTTTTGAGCACGAGCCACAACAGCATCCTCATCCACTGATGAGACACAAACCTGAAAATCAAGACCCGCATCACGAAGAAGTTTCTGACGAGCAGGAGAAGAAGACGCTAAAACTAAAATTGGCTCAGGAACAGATACCGAAGAAAAAGAAGTCATAACTACCAGTGTAGAAGTAACACCAGAAAGAACACCTACCTGAACATCAAAAGATGCCGGTAAATATCTTAGAAAAGATATATACCGGCACCTTCGAGAACTATCTTGACCTATCTAAGAGCGCAAGAACATATGCGTTCTTAAAGATCCAACGCCCTCTCCAAGCTATCAAGACCCATCGAACCAAGCTTCAACACACGAGTATGGAAATCACGGTCATCTTCTTGACGTGCCCGAGCCTTATCTCGCAACTGACCCCAAATGCGCTCGCCAATCTTATAGCTAGGAGCCTGACCTGGCCAACCTAAGTAACGAGCATATTCGAAGTTCAGCTGTCCCTCAGAAAGGTCTAGATTTGCCTTGAGGAATTGGTATCCGCTCTCTGCATCCCAGACACCAGCAGGAACACCGAGCTCCTTTACCCAGCGGTCTGGAATCTCAAGACCACAGTGCACACCAATATCGAAGACTACGCGAGCTGCACGCATACGCTGATTATCAAGCATGCCCATACGATCGCCCGGATCTTCTAAGAAGCCAAGCTCTTGCATCAAACGCTCAGCATAAAGAGCCCAACCTTCACCATGGCCAGAAACCCAAACACCATTAGCACGCCACTGGTTAAGAGTCTGAGACATGGCAGTTGCTACAGAAAGCTGCAGATGATGCCCCGGCACACCCTCATGGTAGACCGTCGAAACTTCACGCCATGTACCGAAAGTTTCTTCTCCTTCAGGAACAGACCACCACATACGACCGGGGCGCTCAAAATCGGGGGAAGGACCAGTGTAGTAGATACCGCCTTCTTGAGTGGGAGCAATCATGCACTCTAGCTCGCACATGGCGCCACCAATATCAAAATAATCGCCGGCAAGAGTCTCCACCGCACGATCTGAGAGGTTCTGCATCCACGCTTTTAACTCTTCAGTACCGTGCAAAGTGCGTTTAGGGTCAGCATCAAGAACAGCCTTTGCTTCCTCGATGGAAGCACCTGGTTTAATCTGCTCAGCAACTTCTTTCTGCTCGTCAATAATACGTTCTAGCTCTTGAACGCCCCACGCGTAGGTGTCCTCAATATTAATCTTTGAACCAAGGAATTGGCGAGAATACAAACGGTAACGATCAATACCTACTGCATCTTCTATAGGGGCTACTGGCAGAAGAGTCTTACGAAGATAAGAGTTAAGGGTACGGTATCCCTCAATAGCAGCGTCTGCTCCTTCTTGCGCCTGCAACGCCAAATCAGGGGCATGATGTGCAACTTCTTCTTGAAGCTTTTGGAAAAAACCATCTTCAGCAATATACGCATCGGTTTGCTCAATGACGATTTCGACCTGTCGACGCGCCGCAACATTTCCACGTTCGCGTGCATCTTCCAACGTGCGAATATAGTCGTCAATTGCAGCAGGAACATTCTTCATGCGTCCTGCAATATGTGCCCAATGTTCAGGAGTCTCACGATTCATCAAATCAAAAATTGAGCGGATGTTTTGCGAAGCAGAGGCAATGTTATTGACTTCCCACGTGCCTAACCCTGCTTCATGCAATTCAAGTTCAAGACCGAGACGCTCTTGCATCGCATCAATGGTGACCTTATCAACATCATCAGCGGGTGTTGCTTGTTCAAGACGAGTGAGTGTCTGACGAATCAGCTCGATAGATTTCTCACGACCTTCAGGAGAGAACACATCACCGTATTCTGTCTCACGGCCGGTACGTCCGGCTAAAGTTGCAGATGATGGATCTAGCTGAAGAGTTGCCTCATAATATTCATTAGCGATAGCGTCTACAGGTGTGCTCTGGCGTTCTTGGCGGTAAACCGCAGGAATGGTATCAAATTTCGACATGCCTCCATTCTACTCGTTAACCCTTTTGTGAAGGCAAGCACAGTCCAAAATCTTAAGCTCAGAAAAGGAAGAGCCTCAGAACAATCCTCTAGGGCCTACATGGGGCGAGCACGACGCCAAGAACCAGGGCCAGGGCGTAACCGAACTCCTAGACTCTGACCACGTAATAAACGCCGCTGCCATTGCCCCATCGACGGTTTCTGCTGTTGTTGATGAGACTGAGCCACAGCAATTAAAACAGTAGATAGGGCTGCGAGTTCTTCTTCTGTTGGGTTACCTGAAATGACCGAAAAAAGTGGTTCTTGCTCTACTTCTGCATGGGATTCTTGCTGCTCTGAAGAGCGACGAGAGCCAAGAGAAAACGCAAAACGTAGCGAAGAACTAGCCATCATAAACTCCAAAAATATACAGAACAGAAAAACCAACAGGGTACAACTTCGATTACAAGGGGATATTTCCGTGCTTTTTCGCCGGTTGTGTCTCACGTTTATCGCGAAGAGCATGTAACGCCCGAATCAGACGTATGCGTGTCTCGCAGGGAGCAATAACCTCATCAACATAGCCCAGCTCTGCCGCCTGATAAGGGTTGAGCAGCTCTTGTTCATATTGTGATACCAATTCTTCTCGTCGTGCCTCAACATCTCCTTGAGCCTGTGCGACTGACGCCAACTCACGACGATACAAAATATTGACAGCACCCTGTGCACCCATCACGCCAATCTGCGCGGTTGGCCACGCAAGGTTAATATCGGAGCCAAGCTTCCGTGAACCCATCACAATATAGGCACCGCCATAGGCTTTACGCGTAATGACTGTTACCAGAGGAACCGTTGCTTCAGCGTAGGCATAGAGCAGTTTTGCGCCACGGCGAATAATGCCGTTGAATTCTTGATCTTTGCCCGGTAAGAACCCCGGCACATCAACAAAAGTCACCACAGGAATATTAAAAGCATCGCAGGTTCGAACAAAACGTGCAGCTTTCTCCGAAGCGTTAATATCCAACGTTCCAGCAAACTGTACCGGCTGGTTAGCGACAATACCTACGGTGCGTCCCTCAATACGGGCATAACCAACCATCACATTAGGTGCGTAGAGCGCCTGCAGAGGCAAGAAATGGCCATCATCTACAACCGTCTCAATAACGGTACGCATATCATAGGGCTGGTTAGCTGAGTCAGGGATAAGAGTGTCTAAAGAATAATCTTCGTCTACGAGGTCTTCTTCCTGAGAGTGCTCCACTATTAGAGGTTCCGAAAGATTATTTGTGGGTAAAAATTCGAGGAGTTCTCGTACGAAGTCAAAAGCGTCTTCTTCATCTTCAGCAAGATACGCTGAGGTTCCTGTAACAGCGTTATGCTGATGCGCCCCACCAAGGGTCTCCATATCAACGTCTTCGCCGGTCACTGTTTTAATAACGTCAGGTCCGGTGATGAACATGTGTGAGGTCTTATCAACCATGATGATGTAATCTGTCAAGGCAGGGGAGTAGGCTGCACCGCCGGCGCAAGGACCTAAAATAACAGAAATCTGGGGAACTACTCCTGAAGCGCGAACATTCATACGGAAAATGTCGGCAAACATCGCTAATGAAGCGACACCTTCTTGGATACGTGCTCCGCCACCATCGTTAATACCAACTACTGGGCATCCGTTATCGAGGGCAAATTTTTGTACTTTAACAATTTTTTCGCCGTTAACCTGTGAAAGAGAACCTCCATATACGGTGAAGTCTTGCGAATATACTGCTACAAGACGACCGTCTACTGTTCCATAACCACAGACGAGGCCATCACCTAATGGGCGTTTTTTCTCCATACCGAAAGCTGTGCTGCGGTGTCGGGCAAAAGCATCAAATTCTACGAAAGAGCCTTCATCAAGGAGTATGTCAATACGTTCTCGTGCGGTGTTTTTGCCCCGACTATGTTGACGATCTACTGCTTCTTGCCCAGAAGGCATATAGCTTTTTTCTCGACGATCATAGAAGTCTGCGAGCTTACCTGCAGTTGTACTCAAATCGTGTGTAGAAGATTCTTCTGCTGTGCTGTGGTGATTCATAGACACGGGACATCCTTGACTGTGGGCATTCACTAACGTCACCGTACTAAGGCACAGCTAGTTTGGTGAATAATATGATGCCCTCAACTATAGGATGTTTCTTGAGACGAAAATACCCGATAAGTACTTATCTCGTCACAAAAATAACAAAATATGTTGAGGGCATCGTTCTATTTGTAATAGCTGGTCAGACTAGCAGCCTAAAGAACCTAAAACGGGGTTCCACTCGCGTACACAATAAGAGAGCACTGCTCCACCACGATACATCGGGTCTTGGCTGACATATTGATGAACCTCATCTGCAGAAGACGTGTTAAAGAGCAGCATAGCCCCTGGAGTTTCACCACCTACATAAGGGCCAGAAGCAACAATGATTCCTTGTTCAACAAGGGAACCTAAATACAGACGGTGCTCTGGCCGGTATTTTTCTTGTTCTTCTGCTGGAGCGTAGTTATAAGTGCAGATAAAGATACTCATTGGTTTTCTTTCTGTTTCCGGCTGGACGAGAGATTCATGTAGGCAACCCAGAGGAATACTGCAGAAAACGGGAAGTACCAAGGCTTTCCAAGAAAGCCAAGAATAATGCCTGTTACTGCGGTAATTATTGCCAATAGTGCAATAACTTATGTGCTTGTCATGATATTTTTCCTTTGCTAGAGTCAGGGGGTAACGCCCTCCCGCCCCTGATTACCTCGTTTATTCAGGAGCGGGAGGGTTTTACTTACCGGCTTCCCTTATTCGCACGAACTGCACAATATGCGCAAAACTGTGGTCCACAATAGAGCCGAGAATTCTCATTTGCCTCTGTACTCTCCACCATAAAAGACTTTATATCATTCGCCAGCAGAAGACATCAGAAAATACGCTATGGAATAATGGCTTCAAAACCTCATTCGTATGAGGCTCAACAACTTCAAGAGAGAACACTACCCATGAGTGTACCGATACAAACCCTCGATAACTACCTCAAATACGAGGTAAGCCGTACCCCATCTAACGTTCCATACCACCAATACCGACAAGTTCTCCTCCTCGATACCGTTCCCTCAACCAACCTCTACGCTCATGAACTCTTAACATCGGCGGATTCCTTACAAAACCGGCGATGGGGCGAACTTTCCGTCATCGCAACAACACAACAAACGCACGGAAAAGGCCGACTCAATAGAGAATGGGTTGCCCCTGAAGGTAGCTCTCTTTGCGCATCATTGATGATTCGTCCACACGCTAACCCCGCTCACCGTATCGCACCCGAACAATACCACTGGTTCACCGTACTCCTCGCTCTGGCTGCAATTGACACACTCAACTTTTGGGGCATTGAAGCTCACCTCAAATGGCCTAACGACGTGCTCATTGGCGACAAAAAGTGTTGCGGAATACTAGCTCAAATCGCGGTAGAATCTGCTGAAAATCTTTCAGCAATAGTTGGTATCGGAATGAACATTAACCTTGAACCAGAAGATTTCCCTGTTCCAACAGCAACTTCTGTTCTTGCTGCAACCCAGACACCGCGAAGTCTTGACGAAGGACTCGAGAAACTCTGCGAAAACTTTGCTCAACGATATGAAGATTTTGCTCGTGTCAACGGCGTCCCCTCTGCCTTACAACGACACGGAATTAGCCTCATGGATAGCGTCCGAACCAGAATGTCTACACTCGGTCAACGAGTTGCCATAGAGCTACCCGACGGGCAGAAAATACATGGTGTAGCAGAAGATATTAACGAAGATGGGGAAATCATCATCACAACAGACTCCGGAGCATCCCAAAGCTATGCAGTCGGCGACGTGATTCATCTGCGTCGAGCATAGAAAGACTATCTTTTTTAATATTGCTGAGACAAGAGACCGTTCATTGCCGTAAGATAAGTGAGCTATGAGACTACGAGGAAATCTTCTAGAGGGAGAATCGGTGCGAGTTGCAACCAGAATGCATCGGTATTGCCTGCTACCTCCAATGTTGTATTTTCTGCTCAGCGTATTCTGCGTCAACTTTGCCTCTGCTATAAGTACAGCTAGCTTCATCTGGTCATTCCTCGGATATCTGTTAACAGCCGTGTTTTTGTATCAGATGTTTAAACGTCTCAACCGGTATTTTTCAACCCAATACTTCATCACAACCCACCGGCTCGTTATCCAGCGCGGGTGGAGAAATAATCGTTCTGTTTCGATTGGCTTCACGAACATTATTAGCTGCGCTGTTCAAGGAGCGTGGCTTGGATCTACAAAAATTGGAAAGCTGATGGTTCACACCCCAAGAGGTTCTCTTGTGCTGCAGCGTGTTCCCCGTCCTCAAGCATTTTCGGAGCAACTGAATCAAGCGTGTCAAGAATTTAACGCTTATAACAATGACGGTTTAGCGCCATATATATAGTTCCACATCGTAAGATGGTGAACAGTTTTTCGTCATTCTTCGTATTACTCTCCACAAGTAGAGTATTGTAAATCACAGAGTAAGTTTTTATTGTCTCAACGAGAGCATGAGAAAGGATAGTCCCGTGGAAAAACCGGCACCTGGATCAGACGATAATCTTCATCCAGGGCCTCTGGAAGAAGAATTCGAATATTCAAATAACCGCGTACAAAGCAACGTCTATCGCACCAAAGAAGACCGTGAAGCGGTAAAAGCCCTCGAAAAATTTCTCCTCGGCACACAGCGAAACCTCACGAGTAAAGAAGTCATAGAACAGGCTGGGTCAACACCTCTATTAGCAAGCAAAATTTGGCACGCACTGGGAATACCAGATATTTCCGAAAACGAAATATACTTCACTGGAGCAGACGCCGAAGGCCTCAAAAAAGTTGTTGAACTAACCGACAAACACGGTTTAGACCTCGAAACAACAGTGTCAATCGCCCGCTCCATGGGGCAATTGACAGATCGAATCGTTGCGTGGCAAATCGAAGAAATCGTCGATGACATTTCAAAACAACAAGGTCTCAGCGATGGTAAAGCACGTCAAGAGCTTCTGAAAGTACTACCAGAACTCATCACAACGTTACAAGAGATACTCTCCTACACTTACCGCAGACAATACAACGCTGGAGTGCTACGACTAGCACTGCGTAACGAAGAAGGAATCTCCGAGAACCGTGTTGATTTGCCTCTACTGCGCGGTATTGGTTTTATCGATTTAGTCTCTTATACGACCCTCTCATGTCAGATGAATGAGAAAACACTCGGTAAACTCGTCAAAACTTTTGAGCAACGTTGCGCAGAAATCATAGCGGTTGGTGGTGGACGAATCATCAAAACTGTTGGGGATGAAGTTCTCTTCCTGACCGAAACACCAGATGCTGCCGCACGTATTTCATTAGCCTTATCTAAAGCAATTGAAGAACACCCAGACCTCCCGCACACTCGCGTTGCGTTCGTGTGGGGACGTATCCTTCCCAAGCTAGGAGACGTCTACGGGCCTACTGTAAATCTCGCTGCACGCTTAGTAGGTGTCGCAGATGCTGGTATGGTACTTACCAATGACGATACTGCCCAAACATTAAAAGATGATGGACGTTTCCGCTTCACACCACAGCCAAAGCGCAGCGTTCGAGGCTTCGGAGACATAACGCCTATAGCTGTTGAATCAGCTACCGGCAACGAATTGGAGATCGACGTAGAATGACCGCACAAAAACTAACAACTTTCTCTGGAAGCGCCACCGACGTTGGTGCTTACCGAGACAATAACGAAGACTCATTCTCCGTAGTTGGCACATTGCACATCGTTGCAGACGGGATGGGCGGGCACGAAGCCGGTGAACATGCAAGCCGACTTTGCGCACGGACCATCGCCTATAACCACTTATTCTCTCGCCCCTGCGGTATGACAGATGCTGAGCAAGAGAACTACGCGCGAGAACTTGCCGCAGAAGACAACGCCTCTACCGATAGCAATCAGGGGCTTCTCGGGCGACGCCGTAAAAAGACCACAGCCTTAAACCGGCAAATCATGAGGACTCTTGAACATATCCGTTCCATTATTGGTGAGTCAGACGAACGTATCAAAGAGATGTTCTCTCAGCGTGCTGGTACAACCGTAACCGGTGCTTGGCTGACGAACATTGGTGACCAATACATGTGGTTCATCTTCAACGTAGGTGATTCTCGTACCTATCGTCTCGTACGTGAAGAAGACGTCGAAACAGACGCACATAACATGTCTTTCTCTGCAGGAAGCGTTGAAGGGCTCACCCTAGAACAAATCACCGTAGACCACTCTGAAGTGCAATACCTTGTAGATACCGGACAAATTACTGCGATGGAAGCGCTTACACACCCTCGTCGAAACGTTATTACACGTGCGCTGGGAACTGGAAACTACTGGGAACCAGATTTTTGGGTGATTCCCGCTCATGAAGGAGACCGTTTGATGCTCTGTTCAGACGGCTTATCTGGCGAGTTGTCTCACGATTATATGGCGAGAGTATTAGCAACTGTCGAACATCCTCAAGATGCCGCAGAAGTGCTTCAAACGGCGGCGCTACGGGCTGGCGGTCGAGACAATATTACCGTTGTTGTTGCTGATGTCGTGACGGAAAAAACAGCTCAAGAAAGAGCTGAGCATCTCAAGGCGCTTACCTCAACAGAACAGCACCATATTGTGAGCTCTGCAGAAGAATATCAATCTCAATCTACGACAGTGGCGGAACAAGAGTCCTATCACGATGAGAGAGAATTGCGCTAAAGTAATTCTTGAGGATATTTCGGGTTAACCCCCAGAGGAAAGTCCCTAACTACTGATTAAATGTAGTTAGGGGCTTTTCTATGAACGAAATACTCTTAAGCCACCCCTCAACAGACGAAACCATATACGTTGGTCAATGCGAATACTGGCGTAACACAGCGCCTGTGAACCTTGGAGAAGAAGATGGACTCTACCTCAACTGAACAATCTAGTGAACCAATAACAGCTGAGCTACAAGAGCACTATATTGCTTTGATGGAGAGAATCCGTCAGGCTCAAAAAAAGTATTTTGTAGACGACGAACCAATTCTCTCTGACAAAGAATATGATGAGCTTTTTGTTGAGCTTGAAAAACTTGAAGCCTTGTATCCTCAGCTGATTTCTCAAGATTCACCAACCCAGCAGGTTGGGGCAGAACCATCTTCTATCTTCGCTCCAGTTGTGCACGTCAGTCGCATGTATTCGCTTGAAGATGTCTTTTCTATCCCTGAACTAGAACAGTGGCTTAGCAAAACTGAACAGAACGCGCACCTTAGTGGGCTATCCTCCGTTCGTTGGCTAACAGAATTAAAAATTGATGGTCTAGCAGTTAACCTGTTGTATCGTCATGGGGAACTTGTACGGGCAGCTACCCGTGGTGATGGAACAACGGGGGAGGACGTTACTCATAACGTTCTTACTATTGGGACTATCCCGCGTCAACTTGCCGGTGAAGGCCACCCCGAAGAAGTTGAAATTCGCGGAGAGATTTTTATTTCTTCTCAAGATTTTCTGGCTCTTAACGAACAGATGGTTGCTCAAGGTAAAGCGCCTTTTGCAAACCCCCGCAATGCGGCTGCTGGATCGTTACGTCAAAAAGATGCGAAAGTGACTGCTCGCCGTCCTCTATCAATGTATGTGCATGGTATTGGTACGCATCAAGGGCTTTCAGTAGATTCTCAGTACGAGACGTATGCTCTTCTTGAGCAATGGGGGCTTCCTGTGAGTCCCTATACTGAGCTGTTCTCCGATACTCAGCAAATTCTTGAATTCATTGAACGCTATGGTCAGCAACGTCATTCTCTTGCGCATGAGATTGATGGAATCGTTGTCAAAATTAATGATTTTTCGACACAAGAACGCTTAGGGTACACTTCTCGTGTTCCTCGTTGGGCCGTTGCTTATAAATATCCGCCTGAAGAAGTGCATACAAAACTTCTTGATATCCGTGTTGATGTAGGGCGTACTGGGCGGGTAACTCCTTATGGTGTTATGGAGCCAGTAAAAGTGGCTGGTTCGACGGTTGAACGTGCAACGTTACATAACCAAGACGTTGTTAAGGCTAAAGGTGTTCTAATTGGTGATACCGTTGTGCTGCGTAAAGCTGGAGACGTTATTCCAGAAATTGTGGGGCCTGTGATTGCTTTACGCGATGGTAGCGAGAAGGCTTTTGAGATGCCTCGGAAATGCCCTTCTTGCGGTGAGCCGTTAGCGCCTGCTAAAGAGGGTGACGTTGATATTCGTTGTGTTAATGCTCGCTCTTGCCCTGCTCAGCTGACAGAACGCGTTTATCATGCTGGAAGTCGTGGTGCGTTTGATATTGAGGCATTGGGTTTTGAAGCGGCTAAAGCGTTGACTACTCCTGCTGAGCCTGATGTTGCTCCTCTTGTTTCTGAAGCGTTTTTATTTGATCTTCGCGCAGAAGATCTTGCCGATGTGAAAATACGACGTGAGAAGAAAAAGCGTGGGGTTCTTAGCGGAGAGTATGAGCTTGTCCCATATTTTTATACGCGTGGTACAGCGAAGAAACCTTCTGTCGTTAACGCAAATACAAAGAAGCTTTTTAAAGAGTTAGAGAAAGCAAAAGAACAGCCGTTATGGAGAGTTCTTGTTGCGCTGTCGATTCGACATGTAGGCCCTACTGCCGCACGTGCTCTTGCAACTGAGTTTGGTTCTATGGAAGCTATTGAAAATGCCTCTGAAGAGCGTTTAGCGGTTATTGATGGGGTAGGTGCAGTAATGGCTCGCTCTATTAAAGAATGGTTTGCGGTGGATTGGCATCGTGAAATTATTGAGCGGTGGGCTGCTGCTGGAGTGCGTATGGCTGATGAACACGACGAGACTTTGCCTCAAACATTAGCTGATTTATCTATTGTTGTGACGGGTACTCTAAAAGATTTCTCACGTGATTCTGCTAAAGAAGCTATTATCGCTCGTGGTGGTAAAGCTGCAAGTTCTGTATCGAAAAAGACTCATTATGTTGTTGCGGGTGATGCTGCCGGTTCTAAGTTGGATAAGGCGGAGTCTTTGGGTGTTCCGGTAGTAGATGAAGACGGCTTTAAAATGCTTCTTGCGGAGGGCCCTGCTGCTTTAGAATAGAAGCTTCTACCGTTGGGGTAACAAAATATCTTAGTTTTTCGTAGAGTGTCGTAAAGAAAATTAAAAAATTTTTTTCGTGGTTTTTGCGCGGGAAATGTTGCGATTTGATAACGAAAATAACGAAATGGTAAAGACGACCTTCACGGTTATCCTTCCCTGAAATACGCGGATTTTGAGGAGTTATTTTTCTTATTTAAACAAAAAATAAGAGAATTTCCTGATTGTGATAAAAAGTAGACTGATAAATGGTGCGAGAACACGATGACCCATCAATGAGGTTGTACGAACCCAAATCGTTACGTTATCGTTATCCATGAACGCAATCCCGTACCTACGGGAAAAATACATTTCAGGGCTGGAAGAAGCCTTGAACTATATGCCGGGTTTTGCCGCACACCTGAGTCCGTCTACAGGGCAAAACCTCAATAGATACCCAATAAGCATCTACGGGTAGACGGCAACGCATTGAAGCCAAGGGATTGGTGGAGCGTTAGGTGGCCTACACTTGGAGCATTGTGAAAAAGACTTCCATTCGCCAAAACGTAACCCGTTCCGCAGCTGCACTAGCAGTTAGCGGCGTAGCAGCAGCATCTTTTGCAGTAGCACCTGCACAAGCAGCTCCTCTCCAAGCATGGGAAGCGCTATCTCAGTGTGAGTCCGGTGGCAACTGGTCTATCAACACCGGCAACGGCTTCTACGGTGGCCTACAGTTCACCCAGTCTTCCTGGAATGCTGCCGGCGGTAGCGGGTCTCCCCAGTACGCTTCTAAAGCAGAGCAGATTCGCGTTGCTGAAAACCTCCTTCAGATGCAAGGATGGGGCGCATGGCCTGCATGTGCAGCTAAGCTCAACCTTTACGCATACGGAACTGCCGGCGCACCTGCTGCCGTAGCTCCAGCTCCTGCACCAGCACCAGCACCAGCTGTTGTTGAAGCACCTGCTCCAGCACCAGCACCCGTAGCAGCACCTGCACCAGCACCCGTTGCTCCTCAGTCTGAAGCAGTTGTTGAATACACCGCTCCAGCTCCTGCACCAGCACCTGTTGTTGAAGCACCTGCACCAGCACCAGCACCCGTAGTAGCACCTGCACCCGTTGTAGAGTCCACTCCTGCTCCTGCACCTGTAGCAACCGCTGGCACCTACACCGTTAAGCCTGGTGATACCCTCTCCGGTATCGCATACCAGCTAGGTCTTCCTTCCTACCAGGTAATTGCTGACGCAAACAAAGACATCATTGCTAACGTAGACCTCATCTACCCAGGTCAGGTTTTCGTTATCCCAGCTCTCTAATATCGAGATAATCTCCATTAGGTAGCATAAAGACTTCGCTTTCTTCCTCAACTCATTGAGGAAGAAAGCGAAGTCTTTTCTTTAACCTCACTGAGTTCTTTGAGAGAACCTGCCACATATCCTCAAGAGAACTGCCTAAAGTGAGTCCAGAGAGATAAACTAGAAAAGAAAACTTTTGTCCACTACGGAGAATCTATGTCTGACATCACCCGTGAGACAGTTGCGCACCTAGCGGAACTGGCACACATCGAAATGACGGATACCGAACTAGAAGCAATGGCACAGGAACTCGGCGTCATCGTCGAATCCGTCAAATCTGTTTCTGAAGCAGTATCCGACGATATTCCAGCAACATCACACCCCATCCCACTACAAAACGTCTTCCGAGAAGACGTGGTAGAAGAAACCCTCAGCGCAGAAGAAGCGCTCTCCGGGGCACCTGATGCAGAAGACGGAAAATTCAAAGTCCCAGCAATTCTCGATGAGGACTAAGGAAAAACTATGAACGAACTCATTAAACTCTCTGCTGCAGAACTCGTCGAAAAACTTAAGTCTCGCGAAATCTCTTCAGTAGAAATCACCCAAGCACACCTAGACCGTATCAAAGCAACCGACGGGCAAGCCCTCGATAGCAACGACCGTTCCGCAGGAAAAGACGGACTCAACGCCTTCCTCCACACCAACGAAGAAGAAGCACTAGCAACCGCTCAAAGCGTTGACAAAGCCCGCGCAGCCGGCGAAGAACTCCCCGAACTAGCAGGCGTTCCCATCGCTATCAAAGACCTCATCGTCACCAAAGGACAACCCACCACCGCAGCATCTCGCATGCTCGAAGGTTGGATGAGCCCCTACGACGGTACCGTCACCCAAAAAGTTCGCCAAGCACGTATGCCCATCCTCGGCAAAACCAACCTTGACGAATTTGCAATGGGATCATCCACCGAACACTCCGCTTTCGGTGTCACCCGCAACCCATGGGCACTAGACCGTATCCCAGGCGGCTCCGGTGGTGGCTCCGCAACAGCAGTGGGTGCTTTCCAAACACCTCTGGCATTAGGAACCGATACTGGAGGCTCCATCCGACAGCCAGCAGCCGTCACCGGAACTGTCGGCGTCAAACCAACCTACGGTTCTATCTCACGCTACGGTGTTATCGCTATGGCATCCTCCCTAGACCAAGTAGGTCCTTGCTCCCGCACCGTTCTTGACGCAGCATTACTGCACGAAGCCGTCGCAGGATACGACCGCCACGACTCAACTTCTTTGAACGAGCCGGTTGGCCCCTACTCTGAACAAGCACGGGAAGGCACCCGAGAAGGAAGCCTAGCCGGAATCCGTATTGGCGTCATCAAAGAGCTCACTGGTGAAGGCTTCCAAAACGGCGTTACTGCACGCTTTAACGAATCACTAGAATTACTTAAAGAAGCTGGCGCCCATATTATTGAGGTCTCTTTGCCATCGGTCAAAGAGGCTCTTGGCGCGTACTACCTCATCATGTCTTCTGAGGTTTCCTCAAACCTCGCCAAATATGACGGCGTACGTTACGGGCTTCGTGTACTACCAGAAGACGGCCCACTGACCATCGAACGTGTCATGGCAGCAACCCGTGCCGCAGGATTCGGCGCAGAAGCAAAACGCCGTATCATTCTCGGAACATACGCCCTCTCTGCAGGCTACTACGACGCCTACTACGGTTCAGCTCAAAAAGTTCGCACCCTCATACAACGCGACTACGCTGCAGCCTTTGAACAATGCGATGTCCTCGTCTCACCAACAGCACCTACCACCGCATACAAACTCGGTGAAAAAACTGACGGTGACCCCATGGCAATGTACCTAGGCGATATCGCAACTGTACCTACCAACCTTGCCGGCGTCCCATCACTATCTCTACCAGCTGGACTAGCTGACGAAGACGGCATGCCCGTAGGTATCCAATTCACCGCCCCAGCACACGAAGACGCACGTCTTTACCGTGTTGGTGCAGGGCTCGAAACCCTCTTGAACAACACCTGGGGTGCCCCACTATGGACACAGATGCCCGACACCGAATCACTGATTCGCGATTTTAACTTTGGGGGAGCGAAATAATGTCTGAAGAAACCCTAAGCTTCGAAGAAGCAATCGAAAAATACGACCCAGTATTAGGCTTTGAAGTTCACGTAGAACTCAACACCAAAACAAAAATGTTTGATGCTGCGCCCAACGAATTTGGCGATACACCAAACACCAACGTCACCCCCGTATCCCTCGGGCTACCTGGTGTGCTTCCCGTCGTCAACGGAAAAGCTGTAGAATCTGCCATCAAATTGGGTCTTGCACTAGGCTGCGAGATTGCACCAATTTCGCATTTTGCGCGTAAAAACTATTTTTACCCAGATACCCCTAAAAACTTCCAAACCTCACAATACGATGAGCCTATCGCCGCGAATGGCTCTCTCGATGTTGAACTTGAAGACGGAACAATCTTCACCATCGACATCGAACGTGCCCACATGGAAGAAGACGCCGGAAAACTCACCCACAAAGGCGGCGCAGATGGCCGTATTCAAGGTGCAGACTTCTCCCTCGTAGACTACAACCGAGCAGGCGTTCCTCTCATCGAAATCGTGACCCGACCTATCGTTGGGGCAGGAGAACGAGCACCAGAACTCGCACGAGCCTACGTGGCAGCTATCCGCGAAATCGTCAAAAACTTAGGAATTTCCGATGCGCGTATGGAACGTGGAAATGTCCGCTGTGACGCAAACGTTTCCCTCATGCCTAAAGGAAGTAGCACCTTTGGAACTCGCTCTGAAACAAAGAACGTCAACTCCTTACGCTCTGTAGAACGTGCTGTTCGATATGAGATTCAACGACATGCAGCTGTTCTAGAATCTGGACAAAAAGTCGTTCAAGAAACCCGTCACTGGCACGAAGACACCCGTGAAACCTCACCGGGGCGTCCCAAATCAGACGCTGACGACTACCGGTACTTCCCAGAGCCAGACCTCGTTCCCGTGGTTACCGATAGCGAATGGATTGAACGTCTACGCGCAGAACTGCCAGAACCCCCTGCAGAACGCCGTCGCCGTCTCAAAGCAGAATGGGGATACTCTGATGAAGAGTTCCGTGACGTTGTCAACGCTGGGGCAATGGACGCAATTGAAGAGACCGTCGCTGCAGGCGCTAGCCCAACGGTAGCGCGTAAATGGTGGATGGGAGAAATCTCTCGCCTCGCAAAAGTTCGTGAAACCGAACTGCTCGAGCTTGGTGTGAGCGCACAAACCGTTGTGGAACTTAACCACCTCATTGAGAGCAAAAAAATCAACGATAAAATTGCTCGACAAGTTCTCGAATTCGTCCTTGACGGTGAAGGAACACCCAGCGAAATCGTTGAAAAACGCTCTCTAGCAGTTGTTTCTGACGACGGCGCACTCAGCGGCGCTATCGACGATGCCCTTGCTGCAATGCCTGACGTTGCAGAAAAGATTCGTGGTGGCAAAGTTCAAGCTGTCGGCGCAATCGTTGGTCAAGTGATGAAAGCGACCCGCGGACAAGCAGACGCCGGACGTGTACGAGAACTCATCCTCGAAAAACTTGGCGTAGAACTCTAAGCCTCTTACACCTGGCTGAACACAAAAGCGGTGGTGTTGCCTCCAACGAGGCAACACCACCGCTTTTGTTATATACCGAAAAATCAGAAATATTATTGGTCTAATAAGTAAGTCAGCGCAAAAGCATACTCCCACGCAATATCACGCCACGCAGTGTAACGGCCTGAACCGCCACCGTGCCCACCATCCATCTCAATTTTCAAGAGAGGAGTCACTGAGTCTGTAGAAATCATTTTACGTAGTTGAGCTACCCACTTCGCTGGCTCAACATATAACACACGAGTATCGTTAAAACTCGTCACTGCAACAATCGGTGGATACTTGACGTGACGGATATTCTCGTATGGAGAATAAGACTTCATATACTCGTATACTTCGGCATCCTCAATAGGGTTACCCCATTCCTCCCACTCCAAAGCAGACAACGGAAGATCTGGATCAAGAATAGTTGTCAACGCATCCACAAACGGAACACCTGCGATAGCAGCACAATACTTCTCGGGAGCAAGATTCAGAACCGCACCAATGAGCAAACCACCAGCAGAAGCACCAGAAATAGCAATCTTCTTCTGATCAACCCACGGGCGTTGCCCTAAGAACTCCGTAACATCAACAAAATCAGTAAAAGTATTCTTCTTCTGAAGTTTCTTACCATCTTGATACCACTGGCGTCCCATTTCGCCACCACCACGAATATGCGCCACCACATAAATCACGCCACGATCTAGAAGCGACAACCTCGCTATAGAGAAATAAGGATCTATCGACACCTCATAGGAACCATAACCATACTGGAACACAGGATGCTGCTGAGACAAATCAAGATCAGCACGATGAATAACAGAAATAGGAATCATCGCACCATCACGGGCAGGTGCCCACATGCGATACGCCTGATAATCCTCAGCATGATAATCGCCTAATACGGGGGTCTCACGGCGAAGAATAAGCTCCTGAGTACGCGGAAAATAGTCATAGATTCGAGGGGGAGTCACCCACGACGTGTACGAAATACGAATGACCGGCGAATCAATAGAAACATGAGAAACACCAGTCGTATAAATTTCCTCCACAAAACCGGTCGGCTCACTAAAAACAACCCCCGCATTCGACTGCGAACGCAACAAGGCACGCAAACGGTCTAAATCGGCAAGAAAAACTCGTACCGTCGTATTCTCACGAGCCGTCACCACAAGATGAGTTGACGAAAAATCAAACCCCTCAATACGCACCTCAGAACGATGAGGCATAACTTTAAGCCATAACTGACGGTACTGCTCAAAAGGCTGAGACGTTGGATAAGGGGCAAGCACAATTTCTGAGTTAAGAGCGTCAGCATCATGCATGATGAGAACATAAGGCACACCATCAATACGAATAGGCTCAATACCGTATTGCACACGATGCTTCTTACCAATAACCAACAAAGGCTCAGCCGACATATCTTGAAGCGGAACTAAACGAACCTCCGAAAACTCAGAAGAAAATGACGTAATAACGATATGAGTCCGGTCAGCAGAAAGAGCGCTGCTAAGCCACATCGCATTGTCATGCTCGGTGAAAAGAACACAATCTTCTTCCCCCGCACCAATACGGTGAGCCCGTATCTCATATGGGCGCCATGACTCATCGACAAGAGAATAAATAAGGGTTGATGCATCAGGAGTCAAATATGCGCCACTAAAAATACCGGGCAAAGTCTCCTCTGAAAGAGTCAACGTCTCTAAATCTAAGAAATATTGGGTATAGCGTTCATCGCCAGAATCATCAACACCAAAGCTCAACAAAGAACCGTCTAACGAAGGCGAAAAAGACCCAAGAGAAAAGAACGGCAACTCTCGTGCAAACTCATTACAATCAAGAATGACCTGCTCTTGATTAAGAGGAACACCCGCCTGAACCTGCGGAGGAGAAAACATCTCCACCTCACCACCGTCTACCAAAGCAGGTACACGACAAAATACAGGGTACTGTTCACCCTCAATCGTCCGCGAAAAATACCACCAATCTCCATGGCGAGAAGGAACAGAAAGATCCGTCTCTAAGGTACGCTCCTTAATCTCCTGAAAAATACTTTCACGAAGTGCTTGCTGTGATTGAGTGGACTGCTCTGTATAAGCATTTTCTGTATTGAGGTACTCCACCACCTCAGAATCGTCCTTAGTACGAAGCCACTCATAATGGTCAATAAACGTATCGCCATGATGAACACGTGAAGACTCCACACGCTTCGTAACAGGTGCTTGAGACATGAAATGTACCTCCGAAAAGAAAAATAGATAATGCGCCCTTAAAACAACGCGACATGAGAACTATTCTAAAGACAAAATATGACGAAACAAGACAAACTACCGCATTAGAACGTAAAGAAGAAGAAACGGCTCGACCCACAACAAACCACTCAGATACGATAACAACACGGTCAAGAGCGCTAATACCAAGACTCAGCTTATTAGCCGGCAACCCTCCACTCGCGGCGGGGTGCCACTGAGACAGACCCGGCACCAGAAAAACACTCTTAGACGGTGCAAGCGCGGGAGCAGTACGCACTACCTCCTCAATATAAGAGCCTGCACACCAAACAGGCAACACACCAGAGGAAACAACAGTGCAGATACAGCCCCAATCTACTACAACAATAGTTATTGGAGCATCTATGAGTACCCCAACAACACTCACTCACCAACACCACACAACCATCGAGACACTACCCCTAGAATCAGGGCACACACTACCCAACGCAACTATCGCCTACGAAACATGGGGAAACCTCAACAAACACAAAGACAACGCCGTGCTCATCTTACATGCCCTAACAGGAGACACCCACGTCGCCCACAACGAACACAACACTACTTCCGGCTGGTGGGAAGACCTCGTTGGAGCAGGAAAAACCATCGACACAAACACCTACTTTGTAGTAGCACCGAATATTCTCGGTGGCTGTAACGGAAGCACCGGAGCACACAGCACACACCCACACAAACAACCCCCACAACCATGGGGGTCATCCTTCCCAAAACTTACCGTACGAGACACCGTACACGCCGAAAAACATCTAGCAGAAGCACTCGGCATCACACAATGGGCACATGTTATAGGAGGATCCCTCGGAGGAGCACGAGCCTTAGAATGGGCCATCACCTACCCCGAAAACGTACGTCACTGCGCCGTTATCGCCTCCGGCGCATACACCACCGCAGAACAACTAGCCTGGGCACAAGCACAAAACCTTGCTATCCGCAGTGACCAACACTTCTACGGAGGCGACTACTACGATAAACAACCTCCCAGCCAAGGACTAGGGATAGCTCGACGCATCGCACATATCACCTACCGAACCTCAGAAGAACTCCACACCCGATTTGGGCGCACACAACAAACACAAAACAGTACACAATACAGCGTGGAATCATATATGGACTACCATGCACACAAACTTGTGCAACGTTTTGACGCAAATAGCTACCTCAGCATTAACGAAATACTCATGAGCCACGACATCACCCGAAATCGTGGAACATTACACCAAACACTGCAACGAAGCCAATGCACATGGACTATCGCCTATGTGCACAATGACAGACTCTTCTACCCAGAACAATCACATGAATTAGCTAGGGCCTTACCCCAACCGGTACAAGCACAAGCTATCTACTCTCCAGCTGGACACGACGGATTCCTCCTAGAAACAAAACAACTACAAAAAATCCTAGAACCAGTTCTAAAACAAGGCAGAAAAACCCACTAACAACACGAAAAGAAACAAACCCGGCATCGCCCTATTAGCCTAACAATAAGCTACTGACCGCTATTCTTCAGAAGAAAATTCCTCGTGAGACAGGGGAGAAGACGACGCTAAAAGTACCCCATCACAATCAACCATGACACGGCGCTGGGAGCCATGAGTACGCACGTTAAATCCCTGCTCCATACTCTTGTCACTATAAATAAGAGTGAGCAGTCCATCTCCAGCGGCTAAGACACACCGTTCCCACAGATTATCTCGAACACGAGCCGAAACATTACCAACAAAAACACCCACCGATACTTCAGAAAGAAACCGTGTTAAATACCCATGTACATGCTGAGGTAAAGAAACCGTGGTGAGAACAACAAACATTATTGTCCCCTTCGACCATATTGAGTGTGACCAGTTACTTCCTCGCCTCTATCACTAATCAGACGATCATCATCACGATGCGGTAATTGCGGGCTATACACCTCTATTAAGGTTTTTACCATGCCTTGTAAAACATTCTGCCGCACCAACTCTTTACGAACAGCACGTCTAGCATCCTCTGCGATGTTTTCGCTCTGTGACAATGAAAAAGCTAAAGGAATACTCAAGGAAGGTTTATAAATATCAGCAATATCGTAGAGTAAAGAACGAATATCCCCACGATGAATTACACCTAAAGCAGGGTTCAAACCCAAGGCTGCACAAGCCGAAGCAGCACAACCATACAAAATCGAATGAGCCAGATTCAACGCAACATTAACATTATCCGTTGCTGAAACATCACGTTTAAACCCCTGAACACCATGTTTCTTAGCCTGCTCTCGATATAGATTGCGTATCGTCCGGCCCTCTAAACCACGCATCGTCGCAATAGAACCACCCGGCATTTTCTCAATACCTAGCTGCTTTTTATACAGAATAAGAGCCGCTTGCTTTTGAAATTTCTCTTGGGCAACAGTACGTGCCTGAGCAATAGCCCAACGAGCAGAAGAAGTCAGCGGCGTAGCATGAGAATATGCTGGTACACCGCCACCACCAGAGAACAGTACCGTGACACCTGCCCTCGTGCACGAGGTGATTGCTGGCTGAGAAATACTCGTCCCAGGACCTAACATCAAAACAGCAAGACTACTCACCGGCAATTGTATTTTTTGCCCCGCAAGTTTTTCAGAACCCCGCTCCGAACCCCACGCAACAACACCTGTTTTCTCTTGTTTAATAACGCAATACTCTAAGTAAAGAAAAGACACTCGATCTTCTAAACGAACCTGATGAGAAGCCGGTATCGTCGAAAAAGCTAAAGCCTCATCCGAATAAGCCATAAGAACATTCCCCTATTCCTCAGTAAAGAGGCGCTCTGAAAAGCCCGACGCAGAGTCATAAAAACGCTCAGCCTGAGGCAAATACGAATAGCGTTTCAGAAGAGACGGCGCATCAGCCAAAGAAACTAACTGCTCTGATAATTTTGAAGAAGAAACAACTAACGGCAAAGAACCTTTTAATGCTTGCCGAATCTTCTGCTGTTCTTGAGGAGTAATCTTTGCTAAGTCTTCGGGTGCACCATCCCACGCACCAGGAATACTGCCATCAGAACAGCAAAGAATAACCGGTGTGCTTTCACGCTCAATAAGGCGGGTGCGTCGTTCAGCAGACTCCTCGTCTCCACTTCTTTGAGTGAGCTGTTTGAACTCCGTAATGGTCGCCTCATCAGCTAACGCTTCTTCCAAAGGTGCCGCAGCCCCTAGCCCCGCACGAATACGACCGATAATATCGGCAAAAGCCTCTAAAAATGCGTCATCATCCTGATGAGCAAATGTATCAAGAGATAGAGACGAACTATCAATAAACCTTTGATTATCTGCAGGAACAACAAAATGCTGATGCTCCATCAAAAACGACCATGTACGCTCCAACTCAGCCTGAAAATACGGAGCACTCGAATACTTATCAAGCTCAGCAACACGAACCACCCGAATCGGTATATGCGGAACACCTGGAATACGCTCTACACGCAAAACATCAGAACGCCTCCACACCCTACCAGCACGCTGAATCAATGACGCTGACGGGCACAAATCCGTACTCAAAAAATCTAAATCAATATCCAAAGAAGCTTCAATAGCTTGAGTACCCACAACAATGACAGACTCAGCCGTCTTACCAGCACCAATCAGCGCTTCAAGCTGTTGTGCGTTAATACGACGATGCTCCGCCGTCATCCGAGAATGAAGAAGAACAACACCCCCATACTCTTGCTCAAGAGCAGCAGCAACCGTTTGCGCTCGCTGAACCGTATTACAAATAACACCGATACGAGCTTTGGGGAATCGTTCACGCATGGAGCGAACCCACATAATATGGGAATCTTCTAGAGAATTAGAATCGACTGTATCTAACGAAAAATCAATACTATATGTCTCACTCGGTAGGGCAGAAGTCTCCGGTGCAGAAGAAGAACGCTCTAATAATTCTGTTGCAGGGAAAGAGGGAACAAGGCTGTGATCGGCTAGAGACTCACCTGTATACGCTTCCAAAAATTGTTGACGCTGCCACTGCGGTAAAGTTGCCGTTAGCAAGGTGACACGCGTATTAGTCTTTCCCAACCACTCAAGAAGGGTGACCAATAATTGTGTTTGATAATGATCGAGAGTATGCACCTCATCAACCACAATATGAGAGTTTGCCAAAGCCAATAACCGCAGATGAGTCCACTTAAGAGGCAAAGAACCCATCAACGCCTGATCTACCGTGCCAACAAAAACAGGGGCAAGCAAACGAGCCGCACCAGAACGCACAAACTCTGTAGGATATAAACCGCCAGAACCTTGCCCCACACAAGAACTATCACCTATCTCAGAACCGCCAAAGCTCGTGACAGGGGTTTGGTAAAAATCCTCAATAGACGCTAGACCATGCGCCAAAGCCGCAACATTCGGTGTACCCTCATAAAACTTTTGCACCCTACGCATCAAAGCGTTAGAAGTTGCCTGAGTAGGAAGCAAAAACAACAAACGTTCTTGTTCTGTACAATGACGCAATAAGGCAGCCTCTGTTTTACCTCCGCCGGTCTGCACCATCACATTCCATAATCCACCACCAGAACGCAACGCTTCAACTTGCATAGGCCGAGGCTCATAATCACCAAGAATAGCCTGACGAGCAGCAGCCTCGTCCTCCCACCCATGGTAAATACCAACAGTTTCCTCAACCTTATGAAGGGCCTGCTCATATAAAGCGGCTACCCATTCGTTCGGTTTCTCTAAAACTAGCGTTCCGTTAGCCATGAGCTGTTGATTCTGAGCGACCCAATCAGAATGCGAAGCAATCCTATCTGCAAGAATAGTTAGACCCGAAAGCAACACAATCACCGTATTAGATACCTCATCAGGGAACTCTTTACGGCAAATTCCTACTGCCTGCTCCAATAGCGACAATAAATCGTCCTGAGCCTGTGTCCAACCGTTTTCTTCAAGGAGGCAGGTAAAAGCACTGTGCAGTCGACGCTTCCGTTTAAAAATCTGCTTATTGTCAAGGTCGAATGGAATATCAAAGTACCCATGATGCCCTAGAGCTGGTAAACATTGCCAGATAGCTTGAGATGTGCCATGAGCACAGGAAGAACTATCTGCATAGAATCCGAGGGCTGAAGCGCTAATTTGTTCATGACGACGTAAAGAACGCTCTTTTCTCTGGTCATCGCTCAGATCGGATAACCCTTCAAACGCTAAGGGATTGTGAATCAAAATATTTTCACGAATACTATCCCAGACTTCTTCCTTTTGTGAAAACTGCCCTTGAAATAAGGGTGAGGCTTTACCAACGTCATGGCTACCAGCAATAAAGCACACGATACTCCGTGCTTGTTGACCTAGCTCTTGCTTAAAAAGTTCTTGAAGTCCTGGTCGTAACCAACGGTCGTAGAGCACACCTGCGACTGCTGCGGTGTCGAATAAATGGGCAAGAAGAGGGTATGTGCCGTGAGTCTTGTCTTGTTTTGACCAGAGATAGCTATGTGTTGGTACAGGCATGAGTATTCCTCACCGTTTATTGGGCGATTTTAATGCTAAGCATTCCACAGCCATAGGACTTGGCTCGTCCTACGCCGTTGAGAAGTATCTGTTCAAGAGCTGATGGGGAATCAACGTAGGCGAATCCGTCTACGGTATCTATCTGAACCGTCAAATCGCCTTGCTTTTTTCCTGTGCGATCTGTTCCTAAGACCTGGCGCTGATGATTCATGACGGAGATATCTTTGAGTGCTCCAGAAAGACGTTGTTCAAGCCAATTGGTAAAGCTTAGCGGGTTCTCTTGGCTTTCCCCGTCAAAAGGTACAGGCGATATTTCTCGGGAGCGAGATTTGCGGATGATGCCGTTGATTGCAAGTCTAAAAGCAACAGGTGTTCCTTCTTGCGGTGACTGGAGAGAAATTTCTTTTGTTTCAAGCTCTTCAATAATGTCTTCTGCCTGTACAGGAATAGAAGACTGGACTAGGAAATATGGAGCGTGGCCCGGTACAGAATCTAAGCGGAAGAGGATGTTGTGTTTTGAGCGAGGGTTGGAAGATTCTAGATTTTCGTCAAATAATCCCATAACAGCACGGTGTCTGAACTTAGGGGAATCAAGTAGGAATCCCTGAGATGAGGGGGAATGATTGCTCGCACGAGAAAGAGCGATGTGAACGGGGAACTTTGTAAGATGAACACTTGTGCTCATGGGATGTAGCTTCCTTTCTTGGTTTGTAGCTATAAAGAAGTGCTAAACTAAATGCTATTGGCTTTCCCTGAAGTTCTCGGGGGTATTTCTTTGTTTTTTGCTACTATAGCCATTTTCTCCGTATACGCGGAGGTATTTTTCTACTCTTTGGTCTTTATCGTATCACTGGTTGTCATAAAATCAACTTGTTATTTGTAAATATATTATGTGTTAATTTTATGGCAATACTGTTGACAGGTTGAGATACGTTCTGTCACAATGTGAGTTATATGGCAGATTTTATAACCATCCTAAAGAAAGAGAGGTCTGTGATGGTAGACATACTTAAAGATGTTCCGTTTGTGAAGCTCACCTCTGAGCCTATGACAGTGAGAGAAGTTTTACTCCAAGCGCACAAGGAAGGAGTGTTGCTTGATAAAAAGATTCCTGGATACCAGTACGCAGCTTTTCTGAGACTGCTAACGACAGTACTCGCTGTGACATTAAGACACTGCGGAGCTGATAACCCTAAAAAAGCTCCTCAGATTAGCGGAAAGATCCTAAAATCAGGCGTTCCAGAAGAAGCGTTAGATAAAGCGTTAGACGAATTAGCCGCAGGTAGTGACCTTTTTGGTGGGAACATGCCCTTTATGCAGCGACCACCCGTCACACCAACTTCTGCAAAAGATAGTGCTCGTGCTCTAGGACCAGGTCAGCAAGCCGTCAAAAAGCTTTCACCAGCCATGCCATCTGATGCAGGAGAAGATTTTTGGAACCTCATTGTTGCTCAACCTCAGTCTATTTCTCTAGAACAAGCTGTCACAGATATTTTGGTGTACCACCACTATTCAATGGCTGGAAATAATACCTACGATGGTGACAAATGCGCTATGGGTGCACCAGGGATTCGGTATCTGGGAAAAGGAAATGCCGCTACAGAAATCTTTTGGCAAGGAGAGAGTCTCCTTGCTACATTGCTGATGGCTATCCCTAAAAGCTGGGTCTTTAGTAAAGAGCTGCCTGCATGGGCAGACAGAGAAGGAAAAACAAAAGCGAAGACCCCCTCTGCGGAACCATCACTATGGGACGCAACATGGAGCTCTAACACCGTTGCTACGTATTGGGAAGATAAAAATCTTGCAGGCGTACGCGTTGGCGGTATACCAGAAAAATGGTATGTACCAGAAATGGGACCTGCTAGCGATAAACAAGCTAGAAAAAACTGGTGGGATACCCGCAATACACTAGATCCCTTCTACCTCTACATGCCAAATCAAAGTGGAGAACTTAAAGCCCAGCGTCTAGACTTCGGGCGAGACGCAACTGACCTAGCCGTAGAATGGGCGGCAGAATCAAAAGTTGAAGCGGCTTCTAAACAGCTAGAACAACGTTTCTATGACGGTGATGGGGATGAAACGCTGTGCTTTATCCGTCATCAAATTGAAGGAACTGCCTCATCCCCTAGCATTAGAGCTTCCTCTGTTTATCAACCAGACTCTACGCAATGGGTATTTGACGCCAACGAAGAATTACAAGAAGCTATCCAAACCCATGCAAAGACTATTCAAGAGTTACATAACATCGTGCGTGCTCCCTTCAGACGTATGACTGAAGGAGACAAAAAACGCCGAGATACAGGAAAAGGTGTTGTAGCTTTTGACGACTTGGAACATCGCAGAAAAGACGCCTCCGCGTACTTCTGGCGTGAAATTGGGCCAGTGTATGAAGAATTCGTTATTTGTGTAAAAGAAGGCGAAAAAAAGATTCCACGGGAAGTTCTTGAAAAAGCGCAAGCTGCTGCACTGCGAGCGTACGACAAAACTATCGCGCCTCATATAAGTCAGCATCCAGAACGCGCGGTTTATGTACGAGGAATCTTAAATCGTCGTTTACATTTTGCATTGTTCTCGCAAAGTTAATTTTATTAGTAGAAAGGAGCTTTTATGGCTCAGGAATCTTATTATAATCTCCTTAGATTTACACTAAGGGTGAGAGAACCCCAGTCCAACTCAAAGAAGGCGCGGTCAGCTCTCCGAAAAGGTCTAGTGCCTACCACGGAACATTATGCATACCCTTACGTGTTGCCGCACATAGACAACTCCCATCATCGAACAGCGGTGCTCCGTTCCATTGGGCTCATCTCTGAATTCAACAATATCCCTCAAAACTTTGATAACGACGGGAAATACCAGTGGAAGAGCATTGGAACGTGGGCGGCAGAAGTAAGTCGTGCACTTGCCAACGATAGAGATATAGAGCTAAACCCCGATAACCCAGATAGGATAGGCCAGCTTTTAGCGTATCTACACACGCAAAACTTAGAAGAGGCAGTTCGTACTTTATACCGCATCATGCAAATGTCAGGGAAGCTTAACAACGTTCCTGCAATGCATTTTGGTGCACTCATCAATATGTTCATTTATTGGGGGAACGGTATTTCTGAGGAATCACGCGAACACCGTCTCACCATGATGCGCGATTATTATTCGGCAGTTTTCCCTAAAAAAGAAAAAACCGAAGAAACAGAAGCATAAAGCTTTTATACACACCAAATATTTTCTTAACACTACTTATTTTGAAAGGACAATGAAATGTCTCGCCACCTGACCTTGAGCATCGTCTCAACCGTACCCTACTCCAACCTCAACCGCGATGACAGCGGAACACCAAAGCGCGCAACTATCGGCGGAAGCTTACGTGCACTGCACTCCTCACAATCCATCAAGCGAGGAATCCGTGTTGCTTACGAGAACGCCTCTTTGGATTACTCTGTACGTTCAGGCTCCCTCGTAAATGAAGTTGTAGCAAAAGCCTTAGAGCTTCAACCCGAGGCGGACGAAAAAGCTTTGACTAAGGAAGCTAAAAAAATTATTGGGGCCCTCACCAAAGGTGCAGAAAAAGAAACAGAAGGCGGCTCCGACCGTTCCTCTTGGCTCAGTGAAGAGGAACTCACCACCGCTGCATACACGGCACTAGGGCGTACCGACGAAACCTTCATCGAAGATGGACGTACTGGCTCTCTTGCTATCGCAGCTTTTGGCCGTATGTTCGCTAACGCACCCACCAAAAACACCGAAGCAGCTCTCAGCGTCTCACCAGGAGTGACAACACACCCCGCAACCATTGAAACAGACTACTTCTCCACTGTTGACGACATTAAAGAACGTAACGGTGACTCTGGCGCAACATTCCTTGGCGTTGCACAATACACGAACGGTGTTTTCTACCGCACTGTGAGCATCGACCGTGAACAGCTCAAGAAAAGCTGGGCAGGATTTGGCCAAGAAGACTCTAAAGAGAACCTACGCCAACTCATCACTGCAATTCTCTACGGAATGCCCCGCGGTAAAGAAAACAGTACCGCCCCTTATGTTCAGCCTGCTCTCGTTCTAGCAGAAGAACAACAGTACCGTACCGCATACGACTTCGAAACACCCGTACAAAATGGCGCTGAAGGCGGATACCTCGGTGCAACAATCGACGAGCTCGCTCAACAATATGCTGCAGCACGACGCTTCGACCCAGACAACTTCGGACCCGTCGAATCCCTCACCGGAACATACACCAACCTTGACGGAAAATTTGGTGACCTCAAAGCCGTTTCCCGCAAAGAATTCGTAGAAAACATCGTAGAATGGATCTGCCAATGACATCATCGGTGTATTTGAGACTAGCTGGACCCTTACAGTCTTGGGCTGGTGCCTCCGTCACCGGTAATATCGTCAACACAGGTAAAATCCCTACACCAAGTGCCCTACGAGGTCTCCTAGCAGGTGCATTGGGGTATCAACGAGGGCAATGGCCACAATGGTTAGAAAACGTAGAGTTTACTATCCGTATGGAACGCCCCGTACAATACACTGATGATTTTCAGACGATTAATCCACGTACAGGAGAAGAAACCTTCCGGCGCCGTATCCTCCTTGCACAAGGGCAAAAAGCATCAAGCGCAAAAAGCTTAGTCTTTACTCCCGACGCGCAATCTGGAACTTCCATCGTGAACCGTACATATCTTGCAGATAGCGAATTTATTGTACGTATCACCGCAGAAGGTAAAACTGAAGAAATAGATGCGGCACTAAGAAGCCCCCAATTCAGCACCTATTTAGGACGTAAAGCGTTTCCTGCAGTGTTTCCTTTTTACTTAGGAGTAGGGGACTCGGACGAGCTCTATAAAATCCCTACGGTCAAGAGGAAACAACGAGGAGAGCAACGCTCCACTGTGCAAGAGGCGGGCGCAGAAGAATCGGCAACAGTGACAATCTATCAATTTGTTGACGATACTCCCGTAGCACCGTCAAACACTAGAGTTCCTGTCGTACAAGACCGCAATATGTGGTTAGAAAAAACAGCAGAACTTCTCAAACGACGTAAAACGCTCATATAAAACAGCAAGAACTCGTTGTGGAACCCTACTTTAGGCGCACCACAACGAGTTCTTTTGCCATACCCATTACTAAGGAAAAACATGACTTACACCGTTGAATACCTACACCCCGCACAAGAACGTGCTGGAACACATCTCATTCTTCTCTTACACGGGTATGGTTCTAACGAACAAGACCTCCTGCAAATAGCCAAACTCATCGGCTCAGAAAACATTACATGGGCGAGTATGAGAGCGCCTCAGCCCGTCGGCGCAACCATTGACGACACCGCAACCACCGCACATATTCCCGCCGTCAGCTACGGGTACCAGTGGTTTCCACTCAACCAGCTCTTAGATAGTTCCTTACACAGCATTAACCTATCCTGCGACTACGTGAACCAATGGTTAGACAAAAAATGTGCAGACTACGATGGGATAACGCTCCTCGGCTTCTCACAAGGCATGGCGTTAGCAACAAGTATTGCGCGATGCTATCCCGAAAAAATATCAGCAATTATTGGCCTTAGCGGATACATCATTGAAACAGAAGAATGGGCTAAAACCACACAACAACTCAAACAACGACAAATACCAGTCTTCTACGGTTACGGCGACCAAGACCCCATTATTCCTACCGGAAAAGAAGAATATACTCGCTCATGGTTAGAAGAAAACACCAACCTTGAATTACACGAATACTCTGGAATGGCTCACAGCGTCTGCCCCCAAGAAATACAGCACGTCGCGTCATTTATCCAGAAAAATATACTCCCGTTAACATAGCTATAGTGAGGGGAAGCAGCTACGCTACACGCACACCAAATCTTAGTTGCAACCGGTATATACAGTAATTTACTGTTTACTTTCAGAAGCGACCTCAACAGTAATACCGTTGAGTGTTACCGTGTCGCCATGGCGTAGCTGCTTTCCGCGGGATTCTTCAATATCACCGTTAACCTTCACAAGACCATCTTGAATGAGTTCACGGGCATGAACACCGTTCTCTACTAAAGCAGCAAGTTTAAGAAACTGCCCTAGCCGGATACTCTCATCACGAATAAAAATACGTTCAACATTACTCATAACTAATACTCTAACCGATGAATCAGCAGGCAAAAGACCTACGCCCTAACTCAAGACGTATCACACCGCTCAGTAACAGAACGAACCATAATAATAAGGTACTCTTAGACAACGCGTACAGATACGCACAGACACTATAAAACAACCCCTGCACGTCGTCTCCAGCGGCGGGGCACTAGGAGTAATAATGGCAGAAAAAACAGTTCTCGATAACGTCATCACCTTGGCAAAACGCCGAGGCTTCGTCTTCCAAGCCGGCGAAATTTATGGCGGAACACGATCAGCGTGGGACTACGGCCCCCTAGGTGCTGAACTCAAAGAGAACATCCGCCAACAATGGTGGCAAACATTTGTACGCGGACGCGAAGACATGGTTGGACTCGACTCTTCCGTCATCCTCCCCACCAAAATTTGGGAAGCATCCGGCCACGTAGAAACCTTCACCGACCCATTAGTCGAATGCCTCTCATGCCACACCCGCCTACGACAAGACCACCTCATCGAAGCCTATGAGGAGAAAAAAGGTCGCGCACCAGAAAACGGCATGGCAGACATCGCCTGCCCCAAATGCGGTACACGTGGCCAATGGACCGAACCGCAAAACTTCTCTGGCCTGATGAAAACCTACCTCGGCCCAGTCGATAACGAAGAAGGCTTACATTTCCTCCGCCCCGAAACAGCACAGGGAATCTTTGTAAACTTCAATAACGTGGTAACTGCTGCACGCAAACGCCCACCCTTCGGCATCGGACAAATTGGTAAAGCCTTCCGCAACGAAATTACCCCAGGAAACTTCATCTTCCGAACCCGAGAGTTTGAACAGATGGAGATCGAATTCTTCACCCACCCTGAAGAAGCACCACAACACTTTGAACAATGGGTTGAAGACTGCTGGAACTGGTTTGTTGACCTAGGTATCAACCCAGATAACATGCGAAAATTTGATGTTCCTGAAGACGACCGTGCCCACTACTCTGCTGGAACCATTGACATTGAATACAAGTTTGGTTTCCAAGGCAACCCTTGGGGCGAACTCATGGGCGTTGCAAACCGTACAGACTACGACCTCGGTGTGCATAACAAACACTCAAACGCTAAGCTTGAATACTTTGACCAAGGAACCGGCGAACGTTACGTGCCTTATGTTATTGAACCGTCCTTCGGGCTCACCCGTTCTATGATGGCGTTCCTTGTAGATGCGTATCTAGAAGATGAAGCGCCTAATACTAAAGGCGGAGTGGACAAGCGTACTGTGCTTAAACTTGATCCTCGTCTTGCACCTGTTAAAGCAGCGGTGTTGCCACTATCTAAAAAAGAAGATTTGGTGCCAACGGCAAAGAATCTTGCACAGCAGCTTCGTCGTCAATGGAATGTTGATTATGATGATTCTGGCGCTATTGGACGTCGTTACCGCCGTCAAGATGAGATTGGTACACCGTTCTGCATTACCGTAGATTTTGACACTCTTGAAGACCAGGCAGTGACGATTCGTGAACGTGACACGATGAATCAAGAACGTGTTTCTTTGGATAAGGTACAAAGTTATCTTGCTGAAAAACTTCTAGGCTAAATAGAATTTAACCGCGTCTGGTATTTATTAGTAAAGAAAAATACCAGACGCGGGGTTATTTTCTATAAAGTATAGTTTAAGATTATTTTCAATGAGTGATTATAAAATTGAAAAATTTTCTAGTAGATTTATTATATTCTTAGCTGCGCAATCGATTTCATGGGCTGGAGCTTCAATGACTCCTACTGCTCTGATGTTGGGGTTACTTGAGTTAAAATTCTCACCTTCTGATATAGGGATTATTGTTGCGTGTAACTCTATATTCCTTATATTGTTTCTTTCTTATGGGGGAGTGGCTTCCGATAGATTTTCTAAATTTAAGATTGCTGCTTTTGCTCAATCTATTAATTTTCTATCGCTTGTTATATTATCTATATTGTTTTATACTGAGAACACGCAGCCTTATTGTTATATAATTTCATCATCTTTCTCTGGGGCATCATACGCTTTTATAAATCCAGCGACTAAAGGAGCAATAAAACAGCTAGTTACGCCAGGCCTCATCAATAAGGCGAATTCGTTACGTTCTATTTTAAAAAATATTTTATATATAGCTGGACCTTCTATCGCAGCTTTAATAACTTCTCTTTATTCTGCGTACTATGCTGTGTTGGTAGATGTGATTAGCTCATTTATAGTAATTTTATTATTTTTTATCCTATTCTCCACATCAGATGATTCAATGTCTAGCTTGAGTGGAAAAGATAAAACGTTATTATATAGCCTTAGAAATGGTATATCAACTTTCTTTTCAATTCCTTGGGTCTGGAGAATATCATTATGCTATTTTTTCACAAACTTTATTTTTTCGGGCCTGTGGCTAATTCTAGCACCTATTGTAATATCGGAAGAGTATGGAAAAGAATATTGGGGCATACTCTTGTCAGTTCGTTCTTTAGGCCTTTTGTTCGCAGGTGTATTTTCTTATAGAGAATTGTCGTCTAAATACCCTGTTCTTAATATATCGTTAGGAAGTATGCTTGGTGGGATATTATTTATTTTCATAGGTTTAGATACTCAATACGCTGTGTTGTGTTTTATTTCCATGATATTTGGCTTTGGGTCTTCGGTTTCTTCAATAGCTTGGGATTCTCTGATTCAAAAAAATATTTCAGAATCGCATATATCTCGAATTATATCTTTAGACATGACACTCTCGTTTTTGTCAGTTCCTCTTGGTCAAATATTTATACCCCTATTTACATCTAATTTTTCCTTAAGTCAGGTTTTTGTAATTGGTGGAATATTATATATAGCTCTGTTGAGTACTTTGCTGGTAAATCCTTATTTACGAAATCTAAAATGACTATAGAATATTGAGTTCATAAATTCATAGATGATATTAGCTAGTTGTTTTAGATATTATATTTATTGGGAAGTATAAACAGTTTCAGTGCTAGTTTTGATTATAGCAATAGGGCTCTTGGGAGTCTGTTGCACTGCTGAAACCTATCTTATAAAAGAGGATATTCTCTGCTGATTTGTGAAGAATCTGTTAGAAAATTCTTTATAGCCTCTGTAAAGAGTCGTTTTTTGTGTACTCAATCAATGCTAGATAAAACATATATGAGGTCTAGAGTAGGACTCTAGACCTCATTCGAAGTTGATGTTTAGGGAACTTGAAAATTATGGTGTTCTAATCCTGTGTATCTTTTTCGTTGTTATTTAGAATCGATATGATTGGGATTTTGTTTCATCTTCCTGTTTGATTGCCATTCTTGGTCTTCTCTATAAAGTTTCTTGAATCTGTAGTAGAGAAAGCGAATCACCAATACAGCTATTGCTAAAAATACGATTATGCTGATTAGGGCGAGAATGGAAATAACAAGGTGAGTCATAAATTTATTCACTCCTTAGTCATTTTTGATGGCTTGACGAATGTCTATAAGTAGCGGTTCTTGCAAACCATCAAGTGAGATGCAAGTCACTATACACTACTTGTGTGGGGTGTTCAAGGAACTTATTGGATTCTCTGACGGGGGGGGGCTGACTAGAAAACATGTTTGGGGTGTCTAGGGAAGTTTCACTCAAAGTTCAGGTGGGTTTGTAAAAAGTTTTTTAAGTCGCGTTGCAGCTAAGAAAACGCCCCCCTATGCAAGCGCATAAGGGGCGTTAGGTTATTTATTTTTCTTCGTAAATTTTATTCTTCGGGCTTCGACTGCTTGCCCATAAGCGAGTGCGGTGCTTTCTAGCCATAGCGGGGTTTTCTTTTCTCCCGCGCCTTTGAGCCATGCATCGGCAGGAGGAAGATCTTTAGCAATGGATAGATTGCTTGAGGCTTTCCCTATGGCTTTAGCGAAGCCTGAGATATTTAAATAATTTTCTCCGCTTTCCATAACCCTAAGAATAACCCAAAAGAACCACGAATCATGGCAAGAATAGGAACCGCGTACACGCGAACTACCATACCTCAGATATGAACGTAATATCTGCCTCAAACATTGCATCGGGAATGCCTTGGAAGATTTCCTCTCCTCCATAGTGTCCTGCTGGTAGGTGTGTGTAGGGAGGGGCCAACTAATACAGGTATGCACGCAGTGCCGTTACTGTTTTACCAACGGATTTTTATTTTTCTTACCCGCTACAGACTTTTAGGCTGGGGTGCGTAGCTGTTGCATAATCTTGCTGCGGACCCTGTGCATGGAGAGAAAGGGCCCCTATACGCGCCAGTTGCTTAGAAAATACCTCCGTGTGTACGGAGAAGAGGTGATTGTTTATCCAAATCATCTCGTAGATTCGGAAAGACCTCCGTGTGTACGGAGAAGAGTGATTCCGTTCCATGCTCTTTCCCAATTACCAGGAAAGACCTCCGTGTGTACGGAGAAGAGGATTATGCTAGGGGCAAGGCTTTATAAACGCC